>JAPKGY010000178.1 GCA_026647385.1 Phycisphaerae bacterium
CTGCAGTTTGCCGGAAATCACCACGTCGCCGCCGGCCACCACCAGATCGCCGATGAGGCTGTCCGTTGCCGCCAGCTCGAAATCGCCGAAAGTCCACGATGATCGGCAGGTGCGACTCCCTTTTCACCGCCGGCACGATCGCCAGGGCCAGCGTATTCCGCACGTAGTCCTCGTGCGTCCGGATCCCCCGTTCGCAAAGGATCACGTTCGGGTTGCCCGCGGTGATGACATACTCCGCCGCGAGAAGAAACTCGTCCAGCGTGGCGCTCCAGCCGCGTTTGAGCAGGACCGGCTTGGTCGTCCGTTCGCCGATGGCCGCCAGCAGGTTGAAGTTGTGCATGTTCCGCGTCCCGACCTGCAGCACGTCGCTGTATCGGGCGACCAGGTCGATCTGCTCGATGCTCATCACTTCGGTGACCACCGCCAGGCCGGTTTTTTCCCGAGCCTCCGCGAGGATCTCGAGCCCCTTTTCGCCAAGGCCCTGGAACTGGTACGGACTGGTTCGCGGCTTGAACGCGCCGCCGCGCAGGGCGGTTGCGCCCGCTTCCCTGACCATTTCAGCCACGTCCAGGAGCAGCGTGCGGTCCTCGACGCTGCACGGGCCGGCGATCACCACGAGCCTCTTTCCCCCGGCGGTCGCTCCGAGTCGGCCGCCCATCGGGATCGTGCTTGGCTCCGGCTTGGCCTGTTTGCTGGCGATTTTGTACGGCGCCAGGATCGGCACCACCCGGTCCACCCCCGGACAGCTTTCCAACACGCTGCGGTCCTTGTACCGGTCGTCCCCGATCACCGCCACCACCGTGCGCTCGGTGCCCACGATGACGTGGTCCGTCAGCTTCATTTCGCGAACCAGTCTGCAGACGTGCTCCACCTGATCCTTGGGGCAACCCTGCTGCATCACCACGATCATGACTGCGCTCCGAGGATTTCTCGCCCGCCCAGGTACGGCCGCAGTGCTTTCGGAACCCGGATCCGCCCGTCCGAGGTCTGGTGGTTCTCCACCAGTGCGATCAGCGCTCGCGGGCTGGCGATCACCGTGTTGTTCAGCGTGTGGCAGTACCGGATGTTCTTGTCCCGGTCGCGATAACGCAGCTTCAGCCGGCGGGCCTGGTATTCGTAAAACCGCGACGCCGAATGCGTCTCGCCGTACGAGTTCCGCGACGGCATCCACGTTTCGATGTCGAACTTCTGCACCTGGCCCTGGCCGAGGTCGCCCGTACACACGTTCACCACGCGGTAGGGCAACTCCAGCAACTGCAGCAGGTCCTCGGCGTTCTTGAGGATCTCCTGATGGAACTCGATCGACAGCTTCTCGTCGTTGCGGCAGACGATGACCTGCTCGACCTTCTCGAAGTAGTGGATGCGATACAGGCCGTAGGTGTCCTTGCCCGCCGCGCCCGCCTCGCGCCGGAAGCATGGACTCATCGCGAAGTATTTCCTGGGCAGATCGTCCTCGCTGAGGATCTCGTCGCTGTGATAGGCGGTCAACGGCACCTCGGCCGTTCCGACCAGACTCATTTCGTCCCGCTCGCACCGGTAGGCCTGTTCCTCGCCGCCCGGGAAATACCCCGTGCCGACCATCATCGCGTCGCGCACGAGAACCGGCACGAACATCTGGGTGTATCCTCGCGACGCCATCAGGTCGACCGCCAGTTGGAGAACCGCGCGGTGCAGGGCCACCCCGTCGCCTTTGAGAATGTAATTCCGCGTGCCCGCCAGCTTCACCGCGCGATCCAGGTCCAGCAGGCCCAGGTCGGTCAGCAGCCTGACGTGGTCCTTGAACGGGAAGTCGAACCGCGGCACCTCGCCGACCTTGCGCATCTCGACGTTGCCGCTCTCGTCCGGGCCGATCGGCACCTCCGGCGCCGGCGGCTGGGCCACGGTCAAAATCATCGCGTCGAACTGTTCGTTGACCGTGCGGAATTCCTCTTCCAGCTCCTTGATCCGCGCCTTGATGTGGGCGACCTGCTCGACGATCTTCTGACCCTCCGCCTGGAGGTCCGCCGCCGTCCGCCCCTGGGCGATCTGCTCCTGGAACCACTTGCTCTTGGGGTTCTTGTAGTGGGCGATCTGGGCGCTGGTCTCGTTCTGGGAGTGCTTCAGATCGTCCAGTTCCTTCTGGACCGCCCGCCGGCGGTCGTCCAGCGCGCACAGCGCATCGACGTCGCAATTCACCCGCTTGTCGCGGCAGGCGGCCTTGTACCGCTCCCGGTCCTGCTGAATCAACTTGATGTCGATCATAAAATCATCATCCTCGAACCGAACCCAACAAAAAAGCCCTGAGCGACGTTCCCGTGCGTCTCAAGGCTTTTCGTTTAGCCCCGTCGCGTGCGACGGGTTTCGCGGTGCGACGAATCGCGCAACGGGTCTCATCTCACATGCTGCGAAACGAACGTTCCGCGCGGTGACCAATCGCGCCCGGGGGGACTCGAACCTCCAACCCTCTGGTCCGAAGCCAGATGCTCTGTCCAATTGAGCTACGGGCGCTTCTTCGGATCCCTTGGCGGTCCAACCCCGCAGCCGATCAGGTCCCGACGTACGGTAGCAACGCCATGAACCGGGCTCGCTTGATCGCCTGGCGAACGGCACGCTGCTCGCTGGCGCTCGTGCCCGCACGCTTGCGGGACATCATCTTGCTGCTGGCGGTCAGGAACTTCCGCAGCAACTCGACCTCTTTGTAATCGACCACCGGCCCCTTCCAGTCCGCGTTGCCGCGATCCGGAAACCGACGCCGTTCCGCCGTCCCTCTCCGCCTCTGTTGGCCGCCAGCCTTGTTCATGTCGTCGCCTTCTCCTCAGCCTGTTTCATGACCCGAGCGAACTCCTCCTGCTCCACGACCTCGGATTCGTCGATCAGCATGATCGGAATCCCTTCCCGGATCGGGTAACGCCGCCGGGTGGCCGGGTCGGTGCTGTAAAGCCAGTCGCCAACCTGGACCAGAGGAGCGTGGCTTTCCGGGCACACCAGAATCGAAAGCAGTTCCCGGTCCAGTGGGTCCGCCATGATTTTCGTCCGCCCTTCAAAGAACGACCGGCCAGACGGTCACCCCCGCCTGAGCCGGTGACCCCGTAAGATACCGCCGATACCCCCCGGAATCAAGAAAGCGCCGGAGCCGGGGCACGGGGCGGGTCCGTGACAGTTTAGGCGGGCTGTCAGAGCCCCCACCCATCAAATCAAAGTCGGAGCACTCGGAGATCCGTCCGGGTCGCCTCGCCACGGCAAGCGGGCGTGGCGACCGTGGCGGGCGGTGGGGCGGGGCCAGGTCGCGAAGCGACCGCGTCCGCCCCCGAGGCGGCACGCGGATGCGGCCTGCGGTTGCGGGGCCGACCCATCGCTTCCTCGCCCCGGCGAGCAGGCTGCTCTGGAACGCAGCCCGTCGCAAGCGGTCACGAACCGTGGGTTCATTGTAAAGCACAACTTTATATTGGCTGGCGCCGGTTGGCGTGGAACGGCCTGTTCCCAAGGGCCGGCCGTCTCACCCGCCTGGAAGGTGGTTGACTCCGCGACTTCCCGAGGCAGCGCGCCCCGCAAGCCCGCCTCTGGCGAGGTCTGGCCGTGGCGGCTACACGGGGGTGGCGTCCGCAAGAGCGCAGGCGAACCGGATCGCAGGCGAACCGGGTCAGAGGATGGAGGAGGAGGTGGCCGCCGGATGGTGAATTCTATCGCCTGTCTCCTGCTCTCCCCTTCTTCCCAAACCGCGGGGGCGTGGTACCCTGTTGGGGCCTTACGGCGAAGGATCGATGCGATTTGCGCGCATGCTTTCGCCCAAGGCTTCGGTTTGGTTGCGGACCATAAAAGAGCGGTCCGCGCTCAGGACGCCGGGAGTTTTTTCATGGGTGGCGGATTGGACCTGTTCGAAACTTTCCGGTGGCTGTTGGCGCTGGTCTGCACGGTGTACGCCGTCGTGGTGACCTGGCGGTCGCTGGTCGGCTGGCTCGTGTATTTCCGCGGTTCGCGGGAGACCGCCGTCCTGGGGCGGTACACCCTGGTACTGCTGATGCGGACGCGGTTGCGTCGATTCGCCGGGGAGCTGGCGCAGATCCTCGCGTTGACGGTGATACTTGTCGTGCTATTGCACGCGCACCGCGGTTGGGGTCTCGATCATTGAGTGGCACAAAGAACGAAAAAGAGCAGAAGGCCATGGGCGTCAGTGAACTGCCCGTGGACGAGTTGATTCTCTATGGGCGTCAGCTCGGACTGGCCCTGGACAGGAAGATGGGTCATGGCGAACTGCTTCGGCGGGTTCGCGAACGGCAGGAACTGCTCCTGGAGCTGGATCGCGAGGCCATGCTCGACGTCGTGGTCTGGGCGCGAAGGCCGGTCCGCGCGTCGGCGGGCAAGGAGGAGTTGGCCAAGCAGATCGCGACCGTCGGCAAGATGGATTTGGAGGGGCTCGGCGATCGCGGACTCATGGCTCTGGCCCGGCTCCGCGGTGTGCCAGTTCGCACGACCGATCCGCGCGAGCAGGTCGAGGCCAAGCTCCGCGACTGTGAGCCTTTCTGGCATCGGGTCCGCCGCAAACGCCGCGAGATCGTCGGCGGGCTGGTCGACCGGATGGTCAGCGGCAAGCTGGAGAACGGCGGCTCGGACTATCGTTTTCTGCCTGAAGAGTCTCATGAGCCCTCCTTGAAGAAGCGAATCGCGGAGGAAGGTTTCGTGGGCGGCATCGCCCAGAAGCTGCGCGGGGTGGCGGACGATTACGTCCGCGAGAAACTCGACGAGATCGAGCTGCGGATCGACCGGAAACTGGACGAGATCGACCGGCGCCTGAGTGAGTGGCGGGACAAGGAGATCTCCAATCGGCTGCGGATCATCAAGATTACGTTGGCGGCCTCGGTGATCGTGGCGTTGCTGAGCCTGGGCTACAACTACGTGAAGCACTGGAGCGAGGCGCCGTCCGAGCCGGCCGCGACCCAGGTGCAGCCGGGTCAGTAGCACCTGGCCGGCCGCCTTCCGCGGTGCGCGCGGTTACGAGGGAGACCTCCTGTCGTCTTACGCGATCTGAATCGGGCGTAACCCGCCGGCTGCTCGCGCGGAGTACGCGTTGGCGGGCATAATGGGGAGGGGCTCCGCTCGTGCAGCACCTCCGGCGACGAGAAGTTCCTTGTTTTTCAGGCATTCCCTGCCCTCCGGGCATATCGTTCTGAGGCGGTGCCTGTCCCGATTCCGGCCTGCGGCTGGCGAGTTGCGACCAGTTGAACCGGCCGCGGTTTCCGCCTGCATCAGAGCGACTTTCGTTTACCGGCAGCCGGCATCTGGCGGTCGGGTTCCCAGTCGATGCGTGGTGCGTCGCCCCAGAGGAGTTCGAGGTCGTAGTAGGTGCGGTGTTCGCGGTCGAAAAGGTGAACGACCACGTCGACGAAATCGACGAGCACCCAGGACGCGTTGACGTAGCCGCTGACACCGAAAGGCTTTTGGCCGAACTGGGCGGCCTCCGCCTCGACGATGTCGGCGATTGCCCGCAACTGGCGGTCGGAGGTGCCGGTTGCGATCACGAAGAAATCCGCGATCGACGTCATTTCGCGCAGATCGAGGATCACGACGTCTTCGGCTTTGTTGTCGGCGGCGATGCGGGCGGTGATCCGGGCGAACTCCTCCCCGGTCGGTGTGACGAGCGCGGCTTTCTTCTTCCGCTTGGTTACAGTCTTGCGCAGGGCCATTTCGGTTTGAACGTGCTCCTTTCGGTTCCTCCGGGCAGCGTCGGCAACCGGCGGCCGCCCATGCAGGTGGCGGAACGTCTCCGCGCGCTTCCTTCGAGATTATCCTCGGATACCCGGCGACGCGGGTCAAGAGGGAATCGCGAAATCGGGGGAGGAAATCCGCCCACGGGTGTCATCACAGCCCCGCCAACAGCTCGCACAACTGCTTGCCCAAGGCGCCGCTGATGCGGGCCAGGGCCCACAGGCTCGCGGCATTCTTGCCGAGTTCAACCTGCGACAGCTGCGAGGTGGTCAGGTCCGACCGTTCGGAAAGCTGCCGCAGCGTCAAGCTCTGCTTGAGTCGTTCGCGGCGGATCCGCTGCCCGATCAGACGGTTCAGGTCCTGTTCGTTGGTATAGATCAGGCCCTGTTCCTGGGCGATCCGCTCGACGGCGGCCAGCAACTGCTCCTCGCTGAACGGTTTTGTGATGTAGTCCCGGGCGCCCAGCCGCATGGTTTCGGCGGCGCTCTGGACGTCGGGGTAGGCGGTCATGACCAGCAGCGCGACACGGTCGTCCTCCGCTTTGATCTTCTCGACGAGTTCCACGCCGCTGAGGTCGGGCATTTTGATGTCGATCAGTCCGATGTCGAAGGGGGTTTTGCGGACGGCCTGTAAGGATTGTCGCGGCTGGGTGAAAGACTGGACTTGGTAGTTGTTTTCCTGGAGGATCTTACTGACGGTCTTGCACACCTGCGGATCGTCGTCGACCACCAGTACTTTAATATGGTGTCGTACCGCCATGTTATTACCGTCCTTCTTAATTGAGTTCACGGTTCAACACGGACAATGGGATTGTAACTCAATTAAAGTGTAAACGGT
>JAPKGY010000179.1 GCA_026647385.1 Phycisphaerae bacterium
AGGGTGTTTGAGAAGCCCTGGGAGAGGGGGACAGTCCCCGGGCTTGCCTGACGCGCTTTGTGACCTCTCAGCGACAAAGGCGTCTCCCTGGAATCGGGGGATCACCGCACCGGCCTTAACCGGATATTCCGGTACTCGATGGGTGCGCCTTCGGACTGGAGACAGATGGCGCCGCGGGTGACGCTGCAATCGGTGGCATGGTTGACCAGGACTCCGTTGACTTTGACGAGCACTTCGTTGCCCCGGCAAGTGATCTCCATGTGGTTCCACTCACCCAGGGGTTTCTCGACGTTGTCCACCAGTCGCAGATGGCGGCGTCCCTTGCGACGTTTCTCGATGTCGGTCACCTGCAGTTCGGTGCCGATGATCCAGAAATCGCCGGCGGCGGTGTGGGCGAGCTGCACCTCGATCGACTTGGGCCATACACCGAGCGCACCAGGCGTCGAGGTGTGGACGAGCACGCCGTTATTGCCGGGATGCTCGGGATCGGGCCATCGCCACTCCAGGTCGAGAACGTAGTTTTCGTAATCCGCCAGCGTGCGCAGGTAGCCCGGGGGCTTGCCGGTGCAGCACAGCACCCCGTCGCGCGCCGACCAGACGTCCTCCATCCTGACGTTCGGGTCTGCCAGGGGATAGGTCCAACCGGCCAGATCGCGTCCGTTGAAGAGCTTGACGACCTCTGGGCCTTTGGCGCACTCGCCCTTCGAGGCTGCCGGCTGCGTCGACGCGCAGCCGGCCCCGCAGAGAATCGCCGCCAGAACCGTGACGGGCATGTAATGTCTCATTGCTGCCTCCATAACAGTTTTGCAGAAATCATAGGTACGCCGTGAAGCACCCGCCATGTTATTTGACCGGCAGCAGCACGATGTCCTTGAACTCGGCGAACGTGCCGCCCCGGTGCATCTGCAGGCAGATATGCCCCGGGCGGACGTGTTTGAGCGCCTGCGTGGCGCAGCTTCTCACGCCGTTGAGGTAGACCACCGCCTCCGGGCCGCGAACGAAAAGCTGGAGCAGTTCCCACTGGCCCGGTGTGATCGCCAGATCCTCGCCGCGCGCCAGGCCGTAAATGCTGCCGGTGGTCATGATGGCCCCCGGCACATCCAGGATCTGGATTTCATGTCCGCGGTCGCGGAAGGGATCCATCCGCAGCCAACGGAAGTAAACGCCGCCATTGGCTGCGTTGCTGGTGCGGACATACATCCGCAGGTCGAAATCCTGAACGGTCTTCTCGTGCTTGAGATAGCCGTCGCCGGTGGCGGTGATCGCTCCGTCGCGCACGGTCCACTGAGCCTGGCCGCCGTCGACCGTCCAACCGGTAAGGTCCTTGCCGTTGAAGAGGGGGACCGCACGTTCGGTGTCGGGCAACTCGGTCAGGACCAGGTTTCGGATCTCGCCGTCCCATCCGAGGTTCTGGAAGCCGATCCCCCCCCTCCGCAGCTTGTATTTGAGTTCCGCGTCGCTGGACAGGTCCAGATCGTGGATCGTCTCGCCGTTGACGTGTACGACCAACCGAGGCCAATCCATATGGACTTTGACCCCGTTCCATTCGCCGGGCTCCTTCATGGGCGTCGCCCGGGGCGCGACCTGCCGGAAGATCGAGCACGGGCCGGTGGTGCTCGGCTTTCCGCCATAGTGATTGGCGAGTTCCAGTTCCAGGCCCGCCCGACAGGCTCCGTTGCGTGGCGCGTGGATGTACAGGCCGGACTCGGCGTACGGAGCCAACTTGCATTCGAACGATAGATCGAAGTTCTCGTAATCCGCCCGCGTGATGAGGTCGCCCGGTTCCTGTCGCGTCCATTTGAGCAGGAGTTGGCGGTCCTCGATCGCGAACGAGTCCGGGCCGCCGCCCACCTGCTGCCAATGATCCATGGACGCCAGCAGATCGACCGACCGGCCCTCCGGCGCCCCCCAGGCGACGACAACCATCAACGCTGCATGCGGCAAGAACATATCTCCGCCCCTTTCGTAATCGTGGCGCGGACCCAAACGGACGGGCAGTATGATAACGGGCTTTATGCAGGCGTTCGAATTGGGCGATCAGTCGAACAGGCTCGCCCACGCCTGAGCTATCTTGATGGCGTACTGCCTCTGCCGGCTGAGCGAGGCGCCGAGGCGATCCGCCGGCGGCGGCTGGCATTCTCCATCGGGTTGCTGAACGACCTCCGCTTCCCAGTCGTCATACCACTGACGGGCGACCGCCGGCGTGACCTCCAGGTGAAACTGAATCGCGTAGACCCGCCGCCCGATGCGGAACGCCTGGTGCAGGTAACGTTCCGAACGGGCGAGCCAGACCGCGCCGGCCGGCAGATCGAACGTGTCACCATGCCACTGGAAGACCTCCAGCGGGCTGGGGAGCCCGCCAAACAGGGCGTCGGTCGCAGCCGTCGGAGTCAATTCGACGTCAAACAGGCCGATTTCCTTCGGCCGAAGCGGATAGACCCGAGCACCCGCCGCCCGGGCGATGATTTGTGCCCCGAGACATATCCCCATGATGGGCCGATCGCGTCCGATCAAATCCGCTACCAGCCTGCGCTCGGACAGCAGATACGGATGGTGGTCGGTCTCGTCGACGTTCATCGGACCGCCCATGATCAGCCAGGCGTCGAAGTCGCCGGCCCCCGGCAGCGCGTCGCCGTCATACAGGTTGATGGTGACTAAGCGATGGCCCGCCTCGGTCAGAGCATCGTCAAACGCCCCAGGGCCCTCGCACCAGAAGTGTTTCAGGACCGCTATGTTGGCCATGGAGTTCCCTGCCTCAAAGGGTGCGTGAGAAGCCCGGGGACTGTCGCCATTTCGCCGGGACAAAGGGGGGGTGCGGCGCCAGGCGGGCGTGGTCCATCAAGAACCAACTGCGAAATGGGGACTGTCCCCTTCGCCCAGGGCTCTTCACTCACCCTCTCAGAACGCACAGCCTCCGAACGTCAACCTGGGGTCGGGCAGGTCTGAAGACCACCATACCACAGGCGGGTATCCGAAGCCAGAGACAAATGACCCCCTAAAGGACATCGGGGTCACCCTTTCGGGTGACCCCGATGCGACGCGGTTGATGAAGCCGCCGCCGGCATCGGGCCGAGCGACGGGCTGAACGAATCTGGTTTGTCGTCAATCGCGGTCTGACTTACACATCATGACCCGACAGGGGGCTCAGTTGGCGCCAAGCAGAAGCTTGCCTTTGCAGCCGCCCTTATCCTTGTCACCATCGCCCTTGTCACACAGAGCGTTGGCCTGGCCACCGTCGCCGTCACCCTTGCCCTTACCCTTGCCGCACAGAGCGTTGGCCTGGCCACCGTCGCCGTCACCCTTGCCCTTACCTTTGCCGCACAGAGCGTTGGCCTGGCCACCGTCGCCGTCGCCCTTGCCCTTACCCTTGCCGCAGAGTGCAGCGGCTTTGTCGCCGTCGCCTTTACCCTTGCCTTTGTCGCACAGGGCGGTGCTCTTGGACCCGCACGCACAGTCCTTGCACGTGCACGGGTTGCAGCACTGGCAACCGGACAGAGTCTGCGGCGAGGTAGCCTGAAGCGTCGGCACGCCGGCGACCGAGGCCGCCTGAGCCGATGCCGCGAATGCCAGCAACAAAGCCGCACAACCCACGACGCCCGATCCGAACACAACACACCGCTTCATGGAATATCCTCCTTTGGTTTCCATGGGCCTTGGTTCCCTTTTCAGCCTCCGCAGGCTCGCCCCGTTACCCAATTGGGTAACTATAGGTAGTACGATACAGAGTGTCCAAGACAATCGCCATCGGGGAATCACCCTTTTGGCACAATAAATCAGCAAGTCTGTCGACAGAATTTCAGCGTAGACTTTTGCAGACACCACCGGTCAGGCCCAGGTTACCGCCACCATTTGGCAACCCTCCCGCCTCCGCGTAAATTGGCCGCTCGATGAGCGAGGATTCCCCCAGCCCCCGAGCACAGGCGTCGCCCGACTCGCTTACGCCGGCGATGCGCCAATACGCCGAGCAGAAGGCGGCGGTGCCCGACGCTCTGCTGCTGTTTCGGATGGGCGACTTCTACGAGTTGTTCTACGAGGACGCGGTCACCGCCTCGCGGGCGCTGGGGCTGACGCTCACAACCCGGGGCAAGGATCGCAACGGGGTGGCTGTCCCATTGGCGGGGATCCCCTATCACGCGCTGGACGGATACCTGAGCAAACTCGTCCAGGCGGGCTACAAGGTGGCCATCAGCGAGCAGGTCGAGGACCCGAAGGTCGCCAAGGGGGTGGTCCGACGGGAGATCGTCCGAATCGTCACCGCCGGCACACTGACCGAGGACGCCCTGCTGGAGCAGCGCGAGGACAACTACCTCGCGTGCATCTATCGGCCAAGCGGCGATTGCGGGCTGGCGTTCGTCGAGCTCTCGACCGGCGCGTTCCACGTGCAGCCGACCTCGCACGACCACCTGCTCGATGAGCTGGTCCGGCTGGCACCGGCTGAGCTGCTTGTTCCCGAAACGCGGATCGACGTGCGCGATCCGCTGCTGGATACGCTGAAGCAGCTTTCCGGTCCGGGGCAGGTCTTGCCGGGACTGGTCATCACCCCTCGCCCCAGCCATCTGTTCGACCCGTACCAGGCCCAGCAGCGATTGCTCAAGCATTTCGGCGTCGCGACGCTCGAGGGGTTCGGCTTCGACCGCATGGACTCCTCGCTCTGTGCGGCCGCCGCGATCATCGACTACCTGGCGGAGACCCAGAAGACCTCGCTGAACCATATCGTCAAGCTGTCGCGACGGAGCACCCGGGATTTCGTGCTGCTCGACCAGGCCACGTGGCGCTCGCTCGAAATCGAACGCACGATCCGCAGCGGCACGGCGGCGGGCTCGCTCATTCAGGCGGTCGATCGCACATCGACGGCCATGGGCGGTCGATGCCTGCGGCGGTGGCTGGCGGCGCCGCTGCGCGATGCTTCGGCCATCCGGCAGCGACAGGAGGCCATCGCCGACCTGCTGTCCGACGTACACCAACTCGGCGCCGTCCGGGCCAACCTCGCGAAGCTGTCCGACATCGAGCGGATCACCGCACGGCTGGGAGTGGGTCGGGCCTCGCCGCGCGATCTCGTCGCGCTCGGCCAGACGCTCCTGGGCGTGGAAGCGATCGCCGACCAACTCTCCCAACTCGCCGAGGGGCAAACGATCACCGCCGGCGCACTGTGCCCGTTCCTGGCAACCCGCGCCGAGGCCCTTCGCGGGCAGCGCGAACTGGCGGACTACCTGAGCCAGACCCTCAAGCCGGACGCCCCCTACCTGATCAGCGACGGCGGCGTGATTGCCGACGGCTACGACGAGGAACTCGATCGCCTGCGGGGCATCGGTGCCGATGGACAGACTTGGCTGGCGGACTACCAGGCCCGCGAAATCGAACGATCGCAGATCCCCAGCCTCAAGGTCGGCTACAACCAGGTGTTCGGCTACTACATCGAGATCACCAACACGCACCGCGACCGCGTGCCGGCTGACTACGTGCGAAAACAGACCCTCAAGAACGCCGAACGCTACATCACCGACGAACTCAAGCGGTACGAGACGCAAGTCCTGACCGCGCGCGACCGGGCCCTGCAGCGTGAGGCGGAGTTGTTCGACGTGGTCCGCCAACACGCCATCCTGCACATTCCGGCGTTGCAGCAGCTGGCCGCCGCGGTCAGCGAGATCGACGCGGTGGCTTCGCTCGCCTGCCTCGCGGACGAACGGCGGTACGTCCGGCCGGAACTTCTCGACGATCCGATCATCGAGATTCGCGATGGGCGGCATCCGGTGATCGAGCGGACGCTGGCTGAGAAATTCGTCCCCAACGACTGCGATCTCGGCAAGCCGACGGCCGACGGCCAGGGGCGCGAAACACTCGTCATCCTGACCGGCCCGAACATGGCGGGGAAGAGCACGTACATCCGCCAGGTCGCCCTGCTCACGCTGCTCGCCCAGACGGGCAGCTACGTGCCGGCCGGCGGCATGCGGTTCCGACCGGTGGACCGGATTTTCGCCCGCGTCGGAGCGTCCGATGAGATCAGCCGCGGGCAGTCGACGTTCATGGTCGAGATGACCGAGGCCGCCAACATCCTGAACAACGCGTCCGAGTCCAGCCTGGTCATCATCGACGAACTGGGCCGGGGCACGAGCACGTTCGACGGGCTGTCGCTCGCATGGGCGATCGCCGAGATGCTGGTCACCCGGCTGAAGTGTCTGACCCTCTTCGCCACGCACTATCACGAACTGACCCAACTGGAGGACAACCTCGTCGGGGCGATCAACTGCAACGTGGCCGTCCGCGAGTGGGAGGACCAGATCGTCTTCCTCCACCGGATCGTCCGCGGCGGCACGGACCGCAGCTACGGCTCGCACGTCGCCAAGTTGGCCGGCATCCCGCCTCGGGTCATCGACCGCAGCCGGGAAATCCTGGCGGAACTCGAATCGAACTTCTCCGCCGTCCGCCGCGCGCCGATCCGCACCGCCGTCCGCACCAAAGCCAGGAAGCCGGACAACCAGCTCACGCTGTTCCCGATGGCCGACCC
>JAPKGY010000018.1 GCA_026647385.1 Phycisphaerae bacterium
GTCCATGGCTCTGTGAGCCCGGTCCATGACTCTGTGAGCCCGGTTCATGTGGCCGCGCGGCATACTTTACGGACGCCCGGTACATCCGACAAGTAGGAGGAGAATCCCGCGGATTCAAGCAGACTCACGGCAACCCGGAAAACAGGGGCATGCCGGTGCGGAGGAGCTGGACGTAGTGGGCGGTGAGGGCGGCGCCGAGGGCGAGGACCACTGCTCCGCTGATCGCCGGCGCGGCCTGGTTCAGCAACCATTGGCCTGAGGCCGCCCGTTCGCTCGGCCGATCGGCGCCGGCCATGAACCGCATGGCAAACCGGCGGCTGTACAGCGCGAGAAACCCGACGGCCATCAGCGTCAGGGCCAAGCCCAGGCTGAAGACTCCGACGGCGTATAGCGCGCCGAGCACCACGTTCGCGCTGATGCCCAAAAGCATGATGATCGTGGCCGTCGGGCAGGGCACGAGTCCGCCAGTGATTCCCAGCATCAGGAGCAGCCGGACGGTGACGCGCTTGGACGCATCCTCGCTGAGCCCGGGTCCGTGTGCGTGGTCGTGCGGATGGCCGTGATCGTGCGGATCGCTCTGGCTCCGCGAATGACTGTGCGAGTGGGCGTGATGGTGCGGATGTCCGTGGTCGTGGGTATGGCTGTGCCCGTGATGGTGGGGCTTGCCCCGGACGGCCCGTTGCAGAAGGTTCAGGCCCATCCCGGCCACCAGCAAACCGGCGATTGTGCCCAGCCAGAGTTGGAGCGTCGGGCCGATCTGCGGGTGGGTGCGCTGATAACCCCAGATGACCAGCCCCAGAATAATCACCCCGGCCGTATGGGTGACGGTCACGACAATCGCCAGCAGGACCGCATGCCACGCCGTGCCGCTTCGGCTGATGAGGTAGGCAGCCACGAGGGTCTTGGCATGACCGGGCATCAGCGCATGCGCCGCGCCCCAGGCGAAACAAAGCGCCGTCACCGAAAAAAGGACCGTCCAACCCCCAGGTTTCCGCAGCATGCCGATGAGTCGGGCAGCGTCTCGTTGGGGTCGGCCCTGCCGGGCGGGATCATTCCGCGAGTCCGTCAGGAGGCTCTCGTAGTCGAGCGTCTCCGATCCTTCCGCTGGGCGGGCGGCCTGCGAAGCCGGCGGAGCGGCCTCCCGCGGCGGGTGCTCCACCTGAAACGAGAGCGTCGTCTTCCGCTCGTTCGGCATGTCCGCGGGATCGTATTGATCGTAGAGGAAGGGATTGACTTCGCACTCGTCCCAATACAAAGGCCGGGGCTCGTCGATGACGACGCGGGGTGCCCGCACGACAACCAAGTCGTCCCCCCTCATCTCCAGAACAAGGTGCGTCGGAGGATCGTCCAGCCGCCACTGCACGCCCGGCTGATCGGTCACGATCCGAACGCCCGGCGAAATCCGCAGGTTCTTGCGTCGCAGCAGTTCGTCGACCGAATCGGGGAGGGTGCCCGCGTCGAGTACGGCGGGCTCGGCCTTCTGTGCCGGGCACCGGGCAAGCAGCGACGAGCGATCGAGCAGGATGACCGCAAGGCCGGCGCGATCGGGGTAGGTCGTGTCCTCGTAAACCAGGGTGTGGCGTCCGCGGTCGAGCCGCCTCGGCCAATCGGCGGCGTATCGGATCGCCAGGCGGTACGTGGGCATGCCCGCCATGCCGGGCGTCTTGACCACGATCCGCGGCGGCCTGGCCTCGGGACCCGCCTCGCCGGATGGGACGGTCCGTGGGCGAAGGCTCATGAGCGATCCGTCGCACTGCACGCGCAGTTGACTCGCCAACGTGTTCGCCTTTCGGGTCAGCCACGCCTCCTGCTCCGCCTCGCTGTCCAGGCCGTCGCCGTCCGCGTCGATTTCCTCGGTGAGCAGGACGGTCGAGGGCACCTCGGCGATATCCAGCACGAGATCCACTTCAAACGTCGTCGGCGATAGCCGCAGTATGTTGAAGTGCGTAACCGTTTCGTTGCCGAGAGGATGGGCGAGAGCCGGGGCGGACACGATCGCGCCCGCGAGCAGCATCCAAACGCAGTGGTGATGGGACGGAGGTCTCATGTTGAGCGGTGCCGCGTGCGGCACCCAGCCGCGTCGCGCGCGATGCGTCGAGGGCTCTTTACGCCTGGGCCCGCCGTTAATCCACCGGTCGGGTCGCCGCCGCCAGACTCGCGACCGCCGACTGGAGCAGCGGCACCTCAGGCCTCTCCTCGCGACCCTTCATCGCCCGCAGATACTCGATGCGGGCCTCCTCCGCGTGCTTTTCGCTGTCCGGTCCGCTCGTCAGATTGGCCATCAGATGGTGGGCGGTCGCCATGTTCGCGTGCAGCACCCACAACTGTTGCAGCAACGTGTCGGCTTCGGCATAAGCCTTCAGGGCTTCGCCGGCGGCCTCGAGTGCAGCCGCGTGGGCCTGTTCCGCAGCCGTCCGGGCGCCGTCGACCTTGATCGCCTCCGCCGGCACCGACTCGAGCGTCATCCCTTCCGGCAGCATCTTCGCGTCGATCGTGATGTGGAGTCTCCCGAGTTCATCGAGCAGGCGGGCGTGGGCTTCGAGATTGGCCGCCTGCTGGGCCTGGAGTTGGGCGGCCAGCAGGTGCAGATCCCCGATCATGGCGATCGCGTTGCCCGGCCCGGCCTTGTCCGCGGAAATCAGGAGCAGACGCTGGTTCTGGGATTCGCCGCCTTGGGCGCTCAGCGTCTGCTGAGCTTCGGAGATCCGTTTCTCGACCGCTCGCTTGGCCCGCTGGGCCGCCTGCAGCCCACGGTTCCGGGCCATCTCGACCCCTTCCTTCTCGAGCCGGAGGGCCTCCATTCGTGCGGTGAGAACCGTCTTGACGAACTGGGCGAGTTCCTCGGCGGACTGGCTTTGAGACGCCTTCAGCGCCTCCGCTCGCCGGGTCATGTCCTTCTTGCGGTCGGTCAATCGACCAATCTGCCGGTCGATTTCGGCCGCAATCGCCTTGTGCCCATGGGCGACCGCCTCGACGGCTTTCAAATCGCTCTGAAGGGCAACGAGCCCGCGTTCGGTGGCGATCTCCCCGTTTCCTTCGGACGGCGACAGGGGTCTGCTGAGGATTTCGTCCTCGTCCGCCGAGTCGACCCGGGCGTTACGCAACGAACCCTGCTTCAGGATCGTCGCCTCGCGCCAGGCGGCCCGGTTGGCGGCCGCGATCTGCTCGTAGCTGTCGGCGAATCGCTTCAGGGCCCCCGGATCGGTCGGATCGGCCCCTTTCTGCTGGAGTTCGAGCATTCGCTGCTCGGTATCAGCCGCCTTCCCGCTCGCGACGGCGATGCGGGCCTCGAGATCCTTGATCACCTGGGTCAACCGGTCCACCTCGGCCTGGGCCTGCTGGCCGGTTGCGAGAATCTCTTCCTTATGCTTCTGCAGTTGGGCGATCCGATCGTCGATCGGCGGCCAGCCTGCCGGAGCCGAAGCCGCGGCATCTCCCGCGATCCCCAGTTCGCGGTTCGTGACCGTCATATCGCCGATCAGCCGCTGCCACCAGGTCGCTTGTTGCATGAGGCGGGCCTGGGCGTCGTCGGCCTCGGCCCGCTGGATGGCGGCCTGCCGGCGAAGTTGGTCGGCCCGATGGTAACACAGGACCGATTCCAGGCGAGTGGCGCCGGGATGGTCCGCCCCGGTGCGCTCGCCCTCGCTCATGGCGATCGCCTGCTGAACGATCTTCAGAGCGTCGTCCAGCAGCTTTTCGTTGTAATTGAGTGCCGCCTGGATCGCTCGGTAGGCCTCCATCCCGCTGGCCGGCGGACCGGGCGGGGGTGCGGATTCCCCCGTCGCCTGATTGAATCGGTTGTTCAGTTGATGCACCCGGCTGCCCACCGCTGCGAACTGCTGGCCGAGCGAACCCGACTGGAGGCTCCCCAACGCCTCCTGCCACCGGTCCGGGGGCACGTCAACCGGCTGAGTCGTCGCCGACCCCAACCGGGCAGCCAGCTGAGTCTCGATCGGCCGATAATCCAGCAACATTCGCTGGGCAATGTCGACCTGTTGGCTGACCTGTCGATCCAGACGGGTCTGGGCGGATTCGAGCGGGTAAGCCGTGAAAATGCCCACCGCCACGCACACCACGACGGCCACGGCTACGACGATCAGGGTTGTATAGGATTTCACGGGGAGCTCCATAGCGTCGCTGGGCCCGCTCGGTGAAGGCCGAGCGCAACCCTGAAGGTACCGGCCGATCCGCCTCCGCCGCAAAAGGCCGGGCCTCGAAGGCTTTATGAGTACCATGCCGGGCCAGAATCGTCAACGCGGGGCATTATAAAGGGAGACTGAGTTTATCATCGACAGGGCCCCCCAGCCGGGGTAGTCTGGGGGCAAGCCCGGGGGTGTCCGGGGCGATACCCGCCGGCCCGCGCCGTTGTCAGGGCCTTACGGTGAGGGATCGGTGCGTTTGGCGCGCACCTTGTGGCACAGGCATCTTGCCCGTGTGGACGCGGGCTGGAAGCTCGTGCCGCGGGCGGGGTTGCGCCCGAAGGCCGCCTTGGGACCTGACGGTCAAGAAGGTGCGTTTGGCGCGCCGGTGTGGCGAGGAAGGTTCCTCTTCGGTTGCGGACCACAAGATGGCGGTCCGCTTTTGGGAGGTTTGGCCATGAACCCGCTTGGATTTGCCCTGACCGCCGGATTGGTGGCGATTATCGTCCTGGTTCTGCTGTTGCTGGTCGCCGTCGGCATGTACAACGGTCTGGTGGCCGCCCGGAACCGGGTCCGCAACGCCTTCAGCCAGATCGATGTCCAGCTCAAGCGGCGGTACGATCTGATCCCAAACCTCGTCGAGACGGTCAAGGGCTACGCCACCCACGAGAGGGAGGTTTTCGAGCGGGTCACCGCCGCCCGACAGCAGGCGATCGGTGCCAGCGGCGTCGCGAACCAGGCCGCCGCCGAGAACCTGCTGACCGGGGCCCTGCGGCAACTCTTCGCCGTGGCTGAAGCTTACCCCGACCTGAAGGCCAACCAGAACTTCAGTCAACTGCAGGAAGAGCTGTCCAGCACGGAGAACAAGATCGGCTTCGCCCGGCAGTACTACAACAACACCGTCGAGAACTACAACACCCGGCTGCAGCAGTTCCCGACCGTCCTGATCGCCGGCATGTTCGGGTTCGAGCAGGCCGAATTCTTCGAAATGGAGAACGCCGCGGAGCGCGAACCGGTCAAAGTGAAGTTCTGAAACTCCTCCGCGTCCGAACGTTCAGCCGCGACCCAAAGGGGAGCGATATCGAATCTGTTCCACTCCTTCGGGTGCGGCACGGACGCCTGGCACGAGGTCGGATTCCCATCGGACCATGGCCGTCGACTTCCACACATTGACGAGTCGCAACAAGCGGAACAGTTGGATACTGATTCTCTTCTTCGTGGCATTCGTGGCCGTGTTGGGCACCGTCCTCGGACAGGCAATCTCCATCTCCCACGGCGGCGGGCAGGCGTACAGTTACCTGTTCACCCTCGTGGCTGTCCTCGTCGCGGTCGTCGGGTCGCTCATCAGCTACTACGGCGGGGCCTCCGCGATTCTGGCCATGAGCAGGGCCAGGCCGCTCGCCCGGGAGCAGGACCCGCAACTGCATAACGTCGTCGAGGAGATGGCCATCGCCGCCGGCATTCCGATGCCGAAAGTGTACGTGATCGAGGACAGCGCCCCGAATGCGTTTGCGACGGGCCGGGATCCTCAGCACGGGATCGTCGCGATCACCACCGGCCTGCGCTCGAAGCTCACCCGGGACGAGCTGCAGGGTGTCATCGCCCACGAGATCTCGCACATCCGCCACCTGGATATCCGGTTTGCCGTGCTGATGGCCACGCTGGTCGGTGTGGTCGTCCTGTTGTGCGACATGTACCTGCGGTCGATGTGGTGGGGCGGGCGCACGCGTTCGCGGCGCTCGAGCCGGTCTCAGGGTGGCGGCGCGGCGGCGGCCATTCTCCTGGTCATCGCCTTGCTCCTGGCGATCCTCGCCCCGATCCTGGCCAAAATCATCGAGATGGCCTTCTCGCGCCAGCGGGAGTACCTGGCCGACGCCGGCGCCGTCGAGCTGACCCGCAACCCCGACGGCCTGGCCGGCGCGCTCGCCAAAATCTCCGCCGACCCGGAGGTGCTCGAAGTCGCCAACCGTGCGACCGCACCCATGTTCATCGTTCATCCCATCAAGCACTTCGAGAGCCGGACCAGCTCCATCTTCGACAGCCACCCGCCCATCAAGGAACGCATCCAGCGAATCCTGAGCCTGAAAACCGGCGAGAACGTGCAGGAGGGGAGAGGCGGATGATGCGGGGCGCGGGCGCGGTGCTTCCGATAGGGCCCCGTAACCCTTGCTGTGGAGGTGATGGCGTGCCACGCTCGTTGTATGGCTACGCTTGGTGAGATTGAAGCCGCGGCCGATGCGTTGCCACCCGAACAAAAGCAAGAACTGCTGATGTTTCTGGCTGCACGCCTTCGCGAGCAGGGAGCGGCCCCGCCGGAACCTCGGGAGTTCTCCCGTGAGCAGATTGCGGCCTGGATGACAGAGGACGAGGCCGATAGGCGGCGATTCAGTGAGGGCAGGTGAGGCTCTTCCTCGACAGCAGTGTCTTGCCCGCCTTCAGCGGATCGGCAACGGGCGCCTCACGAGCGGTTTTCCGCAGAGCCTCAGTCAATCATGGGGCGCTCGTCTCGACCCCTCAGGTTATCGAAAACGGGTCGTACCTCACCAGCGGTTCCCTTCGTCTGCGTCTACGGCGCGATGTTCTGGAGGAAGGTCTTATTGTCGGGATACTTGCTGAGCGAATCGAGCAGGAACCCCATGGCCTTGGGGGGCGGCATGGGGCTGGTCTGGCGGCGGATGCGGTAGACTTTTTCGACCACCTCGCGGCCGAGGAGAAGCTCCTCTTTTCGGGTGCCGGAGAGGTTGAGGTCCATGGCGGGCCAGATGCGGAGGTTGGCCATCTCCCGGCTGAGCATGATCTCCATGTTGCCGGTGCCCTTGAACTCGTTGAAGATGAGTTCGTCCATGCGGCTGCCGGTCTCGATCAGGGCCGAGGCCATGATGGTGAGCGAGCCGCCGTTCTCGATGTTCCGGGCGGCGCCGAAGATGGCCTTGGGCTCGGTCAGCGCCCGGATGTCGACGCCGCCGCTCATGGTTCTGCCGGAAGACCGGATGTAGTTGTTGAACGCCCGGCCGAGGCGGGTCAGCGAATCGAGCAGCACGAAGACGTTCCGGCCGCACTCGACGAGGCGCTTGGCCTTTTCCGTCATGAGCCGGGCGATGCGGACGTGGCTGGCCGCGTCCTGGTCGTTGCTGGACGCGACGACCTCGCCGCGAACCGTACGGCGCATTTCGGTCACTTCCTCGGGGCGCTCGTCGACCAGCAGGACCATCATGTAGATGTCGGGGTGGTTGTGGGCGATGCCGGCCGCCATCTGCTGCAGGAGCATGGTCTTCCCGGTTCGGGGCGGGGCGGCGATGAGCCCGCGCTGCCCCTTGCCGATGGGCGTCATCAGATCCACGACGCGCATGGACACCGAGCCCCCGGGGATCTCGAACTGGAGCCGTTCGCGCGGATCGACGACGGTGAGGTCGGTGAAGGGCGTCAACTCGGCGTAATGCCCGGCCTCCAGGCCGTTCACGGTGCTGATGCTCGCCAGCATGAAACGCCCGCCCGCCTGGTGGCGTCCGCCGCGCGCGGGCTCGACCGTACCGACGATGTCCTCGCCGCCGCGCAGCCCGTATCGGCTGATCGTCTCCGGACGCACGAACGGGTCCTTCGCCTGCGCCGCGTAATTTCGAGCCGGCGAGCGCAGAAAACCCCCGCCTTTTTCCTGTAATTCCAGAGTCCCTTCGGCTTGCGTTTCCGCCATCGTTCGTCCCTGAAGTAAACTGAAGCGCCACCGGCCCGGCCGCGACCCGCCCCGAGGCAGTTGAGCCGTTCTCCGCCGTAGGATCCAGATTCCAGAGCAAATGGTCCCTGGTTTCTCAGACGGGAGGAACCCTATGTGTAGCCGAAACCCGTGAGGCCGTCAACCGCGGACCCGATTCCGTCGATCAGCGGATCGCCTTCCGAATGGCGGCGATGAATTCGGGACTTGTACCGCAGCATCCGCCGACGATGTTGGCGCCCGCCTTGACGAGCAGTTTCACCTTCTCGCCGAACTCCTCGGGCTTCATGCGATAGACGACCTTGTTGTCCTCGATCTCGGGCATGCCGGCATTGGCCTTGACCCAGATCGGCTTGTCGGTGGCGGCGCGGAGCCTGCCGGCCACGACGATGTAATGGTCGATGCCGATCCCGCAGTTGCAGCCGATGAGGTCGGCGCCGGCTTCGGTGAGGGCGGTGACCGCCTGCTCCGGCGTCACGCCCATCATGGTGCAGGTTTTGTCCTTGCCGGAGTCGTAGGTCATGCAGGCAACGACGGGCAGCCCGGTGGTCTTGGCGGCCCGGACGGCAGCGCCGGCCTCGGCCAGTTCGGTCATGGTTTCAACGGCGAGTCCGTCGGCACCGCCCTGGGCTAGTGCCTCCGCCTGCTCCTTGAAAGCGGCGAAGAGTTCCTCCTCGGTCGCCTCGCCCATCATGACGATCTTGCCGCTCGGCCCGATCGAGCCGAATACCTTGGCCTGGCCGCCCGCCGCCCGCTTGCTGATCCGGGCACCCTCGCGGTTGAACTCGCCCACGCGATCCTGGTGGCCGTGACCGGCGAGCACGAAACGGTTCGCGCCGAACGTGTTCGTCAGGATGATCTCCGAGCCGGCAGCCACATAGGCCCGGGGCACCTGCTCGACGACCCCCGGCTTGCTGACGTTCCATTCCTCGCGGCAATATCCGGGCGGGCACCCGAGCTTATCCAACTCCGTGCCCCACGCCCCGTCGGCGATCGTGACCTCACCCGCGAAATCGTCGGCTCGAATGGCCATATCCACCTCGGCTGAAAGGACCCCGGTATACTAAACGATCTGGTGCATCTCCGCGACAAGCAGGCGCCGCCGGCCGCTCGCGCGGTGCACGTGTGGGCGGGCAAAATGGGGACTGGCTCGGCCCGCGCAGGATCTCCGGTGACGGGAAGTCCTTTGTTCTCGGGCAAACCGTGCCCCCTCGCGTATCGTTCCGAGGCGGTGCCTGTCCCCGTTTTGTTCCGCCGCTGGCGAGTTACGCCCGATTCATTGCGTGACCGCCAAAACGGTCGCCGGACCGCAGGTCCGGCCGAAGTGCCGCGGCGAGGTTTCCGGGTTTGCCAAGATTTGCCGGCCGGCTACAGTACTCCGTGCAGGATGCCATCCGCGTCGTGCGGGCGGAGGTTGTCGCGCAGGAGCGTCCATCGTGAGAATCATTCGCGAACCGAGCGTGTATCTGGTCGGCCGCCAGACGGTCGACGAGTCCGAGATCGACCGGTTTCTGGCCGACCACAGCGTCTCCCACTGGACGACGGATACCGAGATAGCCGGGGAAAGACTGTCCGAAATCGCCGGGCGGCTCTGCTACATGAGCTTCGCCAAACCGCGCCCCGGCGGTAACGCCGCGTACCTCGCGCACATCCGCGAGGTGGGCCACGGCAGCGTTCTCGAGCACGCCGTCTACAACTTCATCATCACCGGCGTATCGCGCAGTTTCACGCACGAACTGGTTCGCCATCGGGCCGGGTTCGGCTACTCGCAGCTTTCGCAACGCTACGTGGACGAGTCGGACGCCGACGTGGTCGAGCCGGACTGCATCGCCGACGACCCCGCACTGCACGCCATCTGGGTGGAATCGATCGAGCAGTCAAAGGCCGCCTACGAGCGGCTCGTCGAAGGGCTGGCCGACCGGTTCGCGCGGATCGAGGACAAAACGCTCCGCCGCAAGATGGCCCGCCAGGCGGCCCGGTCCGTGCTGCCCAACGCGACCGAAACCAAGATCTTCGTCACCGCCAACGCGCGGGCTCTGCGCCATTTCGTCGAGCTGCGCTGCAGCCCGGACGCCGAGATCGAGATCCGCAAGGTGGCGGGCATGATGCTTCGGATCCTGCAGAAGGAGTCGCCGAATATCTTCGGGGATTACGCATGGGTCGATCTGCCGGACGGCACGCAGGCTGCCCGAACGGACCACCACAAGGTATAATGCCGGCCATGCCGCCGGAAAACGTCTACAAGTTCATCAGTGCGTCCGTGGTGCCGGTCGTGATCATCTCGGCCTGCGGTTTGCTGGGTCTGTGCTTTTACAATCGCCTGGCGACGCTGGTTTCTCGTCTGCGCGAGTTCCAGCGCGAACGTCTGGACGAACACGAGCGATACATCGAGGCCCGGTTGGAGGGCAAGCTCACCGACCTGGTCCGGCGTCGACACCGCCAGATCCAGGAGATGCTTGAAATCCAGACGCGCCGGGTGAATCGCCGCGCCCAGCTCCTGCGGTTCAGCATCCTGAGTCTGCTGGCCACCATCGCCGCGTTGACGATCTGTTCCCTGGCGTTGGGCCTGAGCACTCTCCATGCGGCGTTCAATTACCTTGCTTTGGTTCTTTTCATCGTCGGAGCGTTGCTGCTGCTTCTGTCGGTGATTCTGGCGGCCATCGAGGTTCGCGCCGCCCTCCAGCCGGTCGAGCAGGAAAGCCGCTTCGTGAGTCGGCTGTCGGAGGAATTGGAGCGGGACGAACCGCCTCCGCCGCTCATTCGCGGATGACTCCGATCATGATGCCGGCCAACTTGATCATCTGCCCGATCGACAGCGGGGGAGGATTGCCGGCGTTGTGGCGAAGCACCATCACGGTGACGTCGTCCTCCACCGGCCGATGGCCGCGATAGCTGTCCACCGCCGCGACCAGGGCGTGCCCAAGGTGTTCCGGCCGATGCGGATCGAGCCCGCGCAGCAGGTTGAGCATGCCCTCCTCGCCCAGCATCCGGTCCTGCGGGTCCCGGGATTCGCATTGCGAGTCGGTACACAGAACGATCAAATCGTCCCTCTCGAGGCGGATGGCGTACTGCACGAAATCCGTCGCCTCGATGATGCCCAGCGGCAGATTGCGGAAACGTTCTAGGCAGCCGGGTGCGTCCGGCCGGAGCACCTCCCACGCCTGCCGGTCGGCGCGGTACCAGAAGGGCGGCGGATGACCCGCGTTGCAGACGACCAGGTGGTCCGTCGGCGCGAAGTACGTCGTCAGCAGGGCGGTCGCATAAGCGCCGCCGCCGGCTGCCCGATTGAATTCGCCGTTCAGGGCCTTCGCGAAGGCCGCCTGATCCAGTTGCCCGATGTGCTTGCGCATGAGGGCGCGCAGTTCCGATGCCAGGTGGTCCGCCGTCGGCCCGTGCCCGACGACGTCCGCGATCGCGAAGCGCGATACCCAGCCGAACCCGCACATCGACGCGTAGTAGATGTCCCCGCCGCTCTCGGCACCGGCCCAGGGAACGCTCAGGACCCAGGCGTCGATGCCGTGAACCGAAATCGCGTCGTCAGCCCATCGATTGCCTCCCCACACTTCGAGGCATTGCAGGGCGTGGGCCTTCGTCTCCTCCGTCGGCACTGAGACCTGAAGGACTTCCGTAGCCATCGCTTGGCCCTCCGTGCGGTTCGATGTGTTCGCGAAACGCGGAACTGCCCGTTGCGACTCGGCCTCTCGACCGCGCGTCTTCCTGTCCGCAACGAAACATGATAGGCCGGACAAAAGCCCCCGACCCGTCAGAAGCCGCGAGGTTGCGGACCATCCATGGCCTCGGATGGCGTCCCTTTCCGAGACAGGTTACTACCTGCGCCAGCGCCCAGCGGTGCAAGCACGGCGGAAGCTCTTCGGTGTCCCCGCCGGGATGAGGCGGACGAGATGGTGAACGCGGTACGCTACTCCTGTACAGTCAGTTGCAGCTTGGCTGGATCGTAGCCCTTGTCGGGCAGGCGCGAGAGGATCGACCCGTAGAGCGCCTCGTCCATCGTGGGCGTGCGACTGAGGATCCAGAGGAATTGACGGCCGGGCTCGCCGACCACCGCCCACTGGTACTGCTCGTCCAGGTCGATGATCCAGTAGTCGCCCTCGAAAGGCCAGAGGAAGGAAACCTTGAGCTTCGCGTGGGTCGCGGAGTCGGCCACCCGGGCGGTGCCCTGGATCGAGTTCACCGGACCGTCGAGTCGACCCTGGTTGCAGGTGTTGAGCACGCCGATCTTCCCGTCGTCGCGCGGGGTGTACTCAGCCGTCGTGCCCGTGCAGCCGGCCTGGAACGGCGCCGGGTAACTGGCGATCTCGTACCACTTGCCGGCGTAGCGCTGCAAGTCGACGTTTGACACCGTGTCCAACGGCGAGTTGTCCCCCGACGGGCAGCAGGCCGTCGATGCTGACAAAGCCGCCAAAACAACGAGTCTTCCCTTTCGCATACGTCACCTCCATATGCCCGCTGATGCACCGGATTCTAGGGGCCTGGCGCGGAGGGGCCAGAGGAGATCGGGGGCGGTTTTTGCAACTGACCCGTGGGGTATTCGCCGGGTCCGGCGACGGTTTCGGAGTGCTATCAGAGCCCCAAGTCGGAGTGCTCGGAGATCCGCCGAGACGGGCGGTAGCGCGGGGCCCGGTCGCGAAGCGGCCGCATCCTCACGCGGGGCCGGGGCGCGGCCCGCGATGGCAGGCCTGCCCCGTCGCTTCGTCGCCGCGGCGACCTGAAGCCCTTGACACGCGACTTGCCGCAAAGCGGCTCCGTGAGGGCGCATGCCCGCGTCGCGTGTCAAGGGAAGCACGCGGCTCTCTCATGGGCTATGACTGTGGTCGAGGATTCCGAAAAAGAAGCCAACCAAGTGTCACCCATCGCTTGGCGCCGCCACACCTCACTGCCGGAACCGACGGGTCCTTGGTTTCCAGTACGAAGGTTTGGCTTTCTTGCCCTGGCCCGGCCCGGGCGGCGGGGCGGGCTGATCGGGGTCGTCGCCCTCGAAGGGGAGCGAGGCTTGGGGCCCTCCGCCGGGGGCGACCTCCAGCGTCGGGGCCTCCTTCATCTCGCGGATCCGGTCGCGCAGGACCGCCGCCCGCTCGAAATCGAGCTTCTCCGCGGCCTCGAGCATCTCCTGTTCGAGCGCGGCGATCAGTTCCGTGCGGTCATATTCCTGTTCGGACGCATGGACGGCTTCCCGCGCGACTTTGCGGGCGGAGATCTCCTGGGCGAGCGTGTTGCGGATGGCTTTGCGGATCGTTTCCGGCGTGATGTGGTGCTCCTGGTTGTAGCGGAGCTGGATTTCGCGCCGGCGGGCGGTCTCATCGATGGCCCGCTTCATGCTCGGGGTCATTTTGTCGGCGTAGAGGATGACCTCGGCGTTGACGTTGCGGGCGGTTCGGCCGATCGTCTGGATGAGCGACGTTTCACTCCGCAAAAAGCCCTCCTTGTCCGCGTCCATGATCGCCACGAGCGACACCTCGGGCAGGTCGAGCCCCTCGCGGAGCAGATTCACGCCGACGAGCACGTCGAATTCGCCTCGCCGCAGGTCGTTGAGAATCTCGACGCGTTCGAGCGTGTCGATTTCGCTGTGCAGGTATCGGCCGCGATAGCCCCGCTGGTCGATATACGCGGACAAGTCCTCCGCCAGCCGTTTGGTGAGCGTCGTGACCAGCACGCGTTCGCCGGCCAGCACGCGGTCGTCGATCCGCTCGAGCAGATCCGGCACCTGCCCTCGCGCGGGTGCGACGTGGATGACCGGATCCACCAGGCCCGTCGGACGGATGATCTGCTCGACCACCTCGCCGCCGCACTTGGCCAACTCGTAGGGCGCGGGCGTCGCGCTGACAAAAAGCACCTGGTTCCACATCGCCTCGAATTCCTCGAACCGCAGCGGGCGGTTGTCCAGGCACGAGGGCAGGCGGAACCCGTGTTCGACGAGGACCTCCTTGCGGCTGCGGTCGCCGGCGTACATGGCCCGAAGCTGCGGGACGGTCGCGTGCGATTCGTCGATGATGAGCAGGTAGTCCTTCGGGAAATAGTCGATCAGCGTGTAAGGCCGCGAGCCGGGCGGCGTGCCGTTGAAGTGGCGCGAGTAGTTCTCGATGCCACTGCAATAGCCGGCCTCGCGAATCATCTCGATGTCGTACTTGGTCCGGGCGAGCAGCCGCTGGGCTTCCAGCAGCTTGCCCAGCCGGCGGAGTTCCATGACCCGCAGGTCCAACTCCTCCTGGATCGTCTTCAGGGCGGCCTCGACCCGCTCCTCCGGCATCACGTAATGGACCGCCGGGAAGATGAACACCTGCTCCTGCGAAGCCAGCGTCTGCCCGGTGAGCGGGTCGATCAGGTCGATGCGGT
>JAPKGY010000180.1 GCA_026647385.1 Phycisphaerae bacterium
CGCTGGCGGTCCGGCGCGACGACGAGCATCCCGATCCAGGCCAGCGCCGTCCCGTAGGGCGTGGTGCTGACCGTGCCGACCAGGCCGCGCTCTTCTTCCTCGATCGCGAAGCATCCTTCCGGCGACCACGCCAGCAGGCGCGCCCACTCCGGCGGGCCGTGCCGCCAGCCGACCGCGTGCGTCAGCGCGACGGCGGCAGGGATGTCGTCCGGGGTCAGCGTGCGCAGCGTGCGGCCCGGCTCGCGCCGGGGGACTGTTCGATCTTCCCACTCCATAAGGGCCTCGGAGAGCGCAGCGAAAGGCAAGCGCAAGACAACCAGAAGCAGCAAAAAGCCTGTTCTTTCGCTGCTTTTTGCTGCTCTGTGCTGTTCTTTACTGCTCCTCGCTTCCTACGGCGTCGGCGTCAGCGTCCAGGTGGGCGTCAGCGTCGGCGCGAGCGTCGGCGACGGCAGCACGCCGGGCGGCAGGACGCCTTCCGGCAGCGGCGTCGCGAAAACATCCGGGCCAAGCGTCGGCGACGGGGCCAGAGTCGGCGCGGGCGTCGCGGTCGGCTGCGGATTGTCGATATTGATATGGATGTCGCGCCGCACGTCGCGTCCGAAGGCGTCGATTGCCACCAGCCGCAGTGTGTACGGGCCGTTCTGAAGCTGGCGCGTGTCGATCTCGCCCAGCACCGATTCGCCTTCAGGCCGCTGCACCGTCTCGACGAGGATCGGCTGGCTGAAAGCTTCCGGCGCGTGCGAGACGCCGTAGCGGACTTCGTAGCGGTTGAAGTCTGGCATAGTCACCGCGCCGCGAAGCTGGATCACGCCCTGGACGGTCTGGTTCTCGGCGGGCGAGCTGACGACCACGAACGGCCTCGGCTCGCTGGGCGGCATGACCGGCAGCTCCAGGCCCCGGCTGGTCGCCCAGCTCGCGCCACCGCCGTTGTTGATCCAGTCGTAGGCCGCCGGGTCGCTGATCGCGACGAAGGTCCGCTGCTCGACGTCGTCCTGGCAGTATTGGTTCGCCAGCTTGCCGGTGTAGCCATCGACTTGAAGCTGGCGGAAGATGTCGCGGTCCGCGCCGGGCGGTGGCGCGCCCTGGGCGAAAATCTCGGTGCGGGTGCGCCCCGCGCAAAACTGGCTGGGCCCTCCTGGAGGCCGACGTCCACGTCAAGGTGGTCAAGAAGTTCTGCGACGACGTCACCGCCAAGGCCCTGGGCGCGAAGGTGATCGAAACCCTGCACCCCGAGCAGGTGATGGTCAAGATCGTCTACGATGAGCTGGTGCAGATCATGGGGCCCGTTGACCCGCGCATCCCGTTCATCACACCGGGGCCGACGATCATCCTGATGGCCGGTCTGCAGGGCTCGGGCAAAACGACCACCTGCGGCAAGCTCGCCAAGTACATCGTCGCCAAGGGCAAGCGCCCGCTGCTGGTGGCGGCCGACCTCAAACGACCGGCGGCGATCGACCAGCTCGAAGTCATCGGCGACCAGGTCGGCGTACCCGTTTACACCGAACGCGGACACCAGAATCCGGTCAAGGTCTGCCGCAACAGCCTGATCCACGCCCGCAAGACCGACCGCGACGTCGTTATTCTCGATACCGCCGGCCGACTCGCCATCGACGAGGATCTCATGAACGAGATTGCCCAGGTCGAGCAGGCGACCCAGCCAACGCAGGTCTACCTCGTCATCGACGCGATGACCGGCCAGGACGCGGTCAACACGGCCGCCCGCTTCAACGAGCGGCTCGAACTCGACGGGCTCATCCTCACCAAGTTCGATTCCGATACCCGCGGCGGCGCAGCCCTGTCCGCCAAGCTGGTCGCCGGCAAACCGATCAAGTTCATCGGTGTGGGCGAGAAACTCGAAGCGATCGAGGAATTCCACGCCGACCGGATCGCCAGCCGCATCCTGGGCATGGGCGACGTCGTCAGCCTTGTCGAAAAGGCTCAGCAGCAATACGACGCCGAGGAGGCCGCCCGGCTCGAAAAGAAGATGTCCAAGGGGCTCGATCTCGAGGACTTCCTCGCGCAGATGCGCAAGATGAAGAGCATGGGCTCGATGAAGCAGATCATGAAGATGGTTCCGGGCATGGCCGGCCAGATGGAGGGCCTCGACGTCGACGACGGCGAACTCGTGCGCTACGAGGCCATCATCCAGTCCATGACCGCCAAGGAGCGCAAACGCCCCGAGATCATCGAGGCCTCGCGCCGACGCCGGATCGCCCAGGGCAGCGGCACCGACCCCAAGGACGTCTCCGCGCTCATCAAGAACTTCGCCCAGGTCCGCGACATGATGAAAGTCATGAGCGGCATGTCGATGATGGGCCGCATGAAATCGATCAGCCAATACATGCAGGCCGCCGCCGGCGGAATCATACCCCGGCTCAAGGGCGGCAGCACGGTCAAACGCCGACAGGAATCCCAGAAAGACAAACGCAAACGCCGCAAGAAGCATCGCCGCTGATCGAAACGTTTCTCCGCGCGCAATCCACGCCCGATAAACCGGCCGCTCCGATTCAGGTTATCGGACATCAACACGTCCGCTAACCGCATCCCACCGGGCTTCTCCAACCGGTGAATTCAAGCCTTTCCCACACAACCCGATACACCGAATGAATCTGCGCCGCGGGCTCCGGGGGGATGCACGAATTGAGGAACCACCCTCAAAAGTCATTGCCGTCCGGTGCAACTGAATCGTACGTTTACCGCGGAGACAGCGTGGGCTCCTGGGATCGAGTATGACTGAAACAGGAAGTATTATGATTCCTGGTCATCATGGCCGGCTGCGCTCGTTGTGGGCTAATACGCGACACAGCCTCCACTTCAAAATCTCCCTGCTGGTCGTGCTCCTGGTGTTGGCCATCGTCGGCATGGGTACCGGCATTTCGCTTCGGGCGATCGGCCATGCCATGTACGCCACACAGTTCGATCTTGCCCGCCGCTGGGGCATGTCCCTGGCAGCCGGTGCCGCGGATGCCCTCGCCATGACCGATCGCGACGAGGCTCGCCGGCAACTCGAACACAACGCCCAGACCCTGACTCGATGGCGAGCGGTCGCCTACGTCGCGATCGCCGACCAGGATGGCAACGTGATCGTTTCCACCGAGTCCCGCCCGGGCCTGCTGGCCACCGTTTACCCGCCCGACGGCCGACGCATTCCCAAAGTCGTCGTCACCGACCCCCATCTCCTGGAAGATCCGGCGACCACGATGGCTGCCATCGAGGTGGTCGCTCCCGTATACGCCAGCGCCGCGCAGGCCGCCCGGGGTGGCGCCCACGGCATCCTGGGCTACGTTCTGCTCGGCACCGATGCGTCGGTCACCCAGGCAAGATTCAACCGTATCGCCAACGGGTTGCTCGCCCTCGACTTCCTCATCGTCCTCCTGGTGATCCCGGGAACGTTTCTGCTCACCCGCCACATCGTGTCTCCGCTGAACCAGCTCTCGCGGGCGGCCCGAGCCCTGGCCAACGGTGTTACCGACGCGCGTGCCCCGGTTCGATCGCGAAACGAGATCGGACAGCTCGCCCAGGCCTTCAACCAGATGGCCAATCGCATCACGCGGTCTCAGATGGAACTGCTGCAACTGGCGGCCGAACTCGAGCAGCGCGTCGAGGAGCGAACGCGCGAGCTGGAGGACCTCGCCTCGAAAGACCCCCTCACCGGCCTGTACAACCGACGGCACTTCAGCGAAGTGATGGCCCGCGAATTCGCCGCCGCCGAGCGCTACGGCTCAGACCTGACCTGCCTGATGTTCGACCTGGACCATTTCAAGCAGATCAACGACCAGCTCGGTCATGGCACCGGCGATGAGGTGCTCCTCGCCCTGGCCCACGCCATCACCAGCGAGCTGCGCGGTTCGGACATCGCCGCCCGGTTCGGCGGGGACGAGTTTATTCTCCTTTTGCCCCAGACCTCCGCCCTCGCCGCCCGCTCACTGGCCGACCGCGTCTCCCGCTCCTTCGCCGAACAGGCAGCCGCCCGGTTCCCGACAGCCCCCGCGGGCCTGAGCATCGGCATCGCCTCGCTCAACACCACCCGAACCCGCAACGCCGAGGCCCTCGTCAACGAAGCCGATCGTGCCCTCTATATCGCCAAGGAAACCGGCCGAGGGCGAATTGTCGAAGCCCCCGCCGCCGTCGCGTCCGCGTGACATAGAACACTGCCCGATGCATTCTCACGCGCGCCAGCGCCAAGGATCAATACAGCCCGGGCACGAGGCGAAACCGTACTCGCCGAGCGTATCCGACATAGCGATCATCCTGTCCCATGATGCAATCTTCGTAATCCATCCTCTTCAGATACAGCAACATCATGATCGCAAATACGACCGAGTTGTGAGCTGAGGCGTGCCTGATGAGGTATCCCAGTCGGATGACGATGGAGGACAGGTACATCGGGTGACGGACGCGCCGGTAGAGCCCGTCGGTGGTGACTCCGCGGAGGGCCGGGAGGCAGTCGTCGCTCCTTCGCAGAGTGATTGCCGCGCTACCGCTACCCACGATCCCCAGAAGAACCACGGTATCGCTCAAGAGCCCGGCTCCCGGTGTGCCCGGCGAGGCAGTCTCGAAGAAAAGCCCCGAAAACGTCGCAAGTTAGGCGACCAGCCAATGTAGCGGATTCAAGCTCACCGCTTCCGGCTTCGATCGCACCAAAAACAGAACGGCAATGGTCGCGTTGTATAACAGCCACACCAGCTCCATGTAGGAGATACTCACCACGAGGCTGCGAGCGCGCAACACGGTGAGCGCGCCCCAGACGAGAAAACTAAACACGCTGAAACCGGAGCTTCCGACTGTCCTCTGGAGTTGGCCTTGAAACGCATTCACTTCGCGGCAATGTCCCGGCATAGGCCACAACGTCGTACCGAAGCGTTACGGCGGCAGCGGTAATCACTCCACAGGGATCGACTGTGCAGCCACAGGCCAACCGGAACCGCCACTAGAAAAGGCGAAAGCCGACCGAAGCTGAGAGAGCCAGCCAGCTTAACGTTATACCATCGGGCTGCAGCGGGCCAGAAATGTGTTATCAACATCGCGGTCGCAACCCAGAAGCCGGCAGCCACGACCGCACCAACCAGCACATACCCCAGAATCCGCCGGTATGCCCGGCCGGTTCGTGGCACACTCCACATCAGAAGACATTTCCAGGCAGGCCACGGCCTCCCCATGTACCACCATGCCACAAACCTTTGGAAGCTCAAATCCGGTTCGTTCGGCTTGTGCAGCGGCGCGAAGATATCGAGAGCTCGAAGCCCGATTAGTACCATCGCCACCAGCGCTTGAATACATAACAGTCCCGTCCACCCCAGGCCTGCCATACAAACCACAGGGTTTGTCTCGAGGGCCAGATCCGGCGTTACCACAAACGTCGCATACAGGTCCGACGCGCGCGACAATACGATAAGCGTTGTCCATCCGATCAACTCTTTCCGCTTTGACTCCATGCCTCCTCGCCGTGTGACGGCACGCCACCCTCCCATCACGGCACACACACCGGGTCGCCCGGTATAGCCGTACCACTCATGCACTGCTTGAAGGTGGCGACGTCACCTCTATCCACATCATTATCAGCATCCAGGTCGGCAGGCGCGCAACCGCTGCCATAAACCACGTTCAGACCCGACAGGCACGTTTGGAGGAACCCGAAGTCCGCCTGGTCCACGTCGCCGTCGTGGTCAAAGTCGCCCTTCAGGGTCTGTGTCGAGCACCCATCCGAATCCATGGGCATTCCCGGCACGCTCGTAGGGCACGCATCACACGCATCGCCGACACCGTCGTGATCACGATCCTCCTGGCTGACGTTTGAGGCCAACGGGCAATTGTCCACCGTATCCAGCAAACCGTCGTTGTCGTCATCGTTGTCGCACGCATCCCCTGCCCCGTCGCTGTCCGTGTCCATCTGGCTCGGATTGGACAGGCCTGGACAGTTGTCCGCCCCTTCACACGCTCCGTCGCCGTCGGAGTCATTGTTCGGATCGTACGGGCAGGCATCGCACAGGTCGCCTATGCCGTCACTATCGGAGTCACTTTGATTCCGGCCGGACTTGTTCGGACAGTTGTCGCATGCATCGCCGATGTCGTCGCCGTCGGCGTCTGTCTGGTCGGGATTCGTTACGGCCGGACAATTGTCGCAGCCGTCGCTGAGTCCGTCGCTGTCGGTGTCGACCTGGTCCGGATTGAACACCCCCGGGCAATTGTCACACACGTCACCCACACCGTCGGTGTCCACATCCTCCTGGCTCGCGTTCGATACTCCCGGACAATTGTCGCACAGATCCGGAAAACCGTCGCTATCCCCGTCATCACCGACCAACATACCACACGGGTCGGGCAACTCGGGATTCTGATGAAATGCTCGATAGCGCTCCAGCCAGGTAGCGTAGTCGGCACAACTGATCAGGCCGTCTCCATCGAAATCCCCAGCCAGCATGAACGCCGGGTTTCCCCAACTCGTCCGTAAAGCGCCCTCCATCATGGTGCAGTCCGCATCGTCCAGTTGCCCGTCACCGTTGAAATCGCCCGCAAAACCCGCCGGGCTGACCAGCGAACGCGGATCTGGCCGATACGTGCTCCCGAAGGCGTCCCGCGCCTGGATCGTCCAATACAGCCTCTCACCCGGAGGCAATGCGCCGGTGGACACGGTCGGCGGATCGACGGCGGTAAATACCACCTGAAGGTGTCTCGGATCCGATCCCCAGAGCACCTCGTAGGCAACGGCGTTCTCGCTCCAGCCGCAACTCATCGTCGCCCCGCTCGGGCCGACCACCGTTCCGTCCGCCGGCCCCGTCAATGTGATCGGCTCCGGCAACGCGCCCGGATGCGTGGCCTGCTCGTAAAACGCCATGTAACCCGCATCCTCATTCCCTATCCACTCGAAGTAGTACGCAGGGTCAGCCGGACTGTTGATCCGATAGTTCCCGCCATGCTCGAGCACCGAAGTGAACACGCCCGCCGCCACGCCGTGGTTATACGCACCGGTGGGAAACATCGCCGGATCGATCGAGTTGTGGTAGTACCAGGCCGCCGTCGCATGATTGCCGACCATGCGGATGTTCACCGTGTAAGGCCGGATCGTCCAGCAGCACGCGGTCGCGACGTAGAAGTTCTCGACCCAGGCGGGTTCGCCTCCGACGGGATTCTTCACGAACGCCTCAAGAAGCGGAGGGTATGTATTCACGCGGCACGCGGCGTCCACAAACGCCACCCGGTTCACCGCGTAGCGCATTCCTCCGGGGTGAGATAGTCGATGAGAAACCGCTCATCGAGGTACGCTCCGGTGTAGCGTTTCCAGTGCTCGCTTTGCTTGACAGCGATGCCCTTGGAAAGAA
>JAPKGY010000181.1 GCA_026647385.1 Phycisphaerae bacterium
ATTCGGATGGGGAGGATGCGGAGAAAAAGAACAAGGATGAGGATCCGCGTAAATTTACGGGGAAGCAATGGTCATGCGTAGTGGTTGGGACGTATCCCCCGCGTGATTCGGTGATAAAAGTCCAGGTGGTTGGTGTTCATCATCATCACGCCGCCGTCGGGGAAGGCTTCGGCGATGCCGAAGCTGGGCGGCACGGGGACGTCGGGCAGCTTGGCTTCATCCGGCATGGGCGATCCTCAGGCGGCGCCGGCGGCGCGGAGGATTGTCCCCTTGGTCACCGGAGGGGCTGTGTTCGGTACGTTGAGCTTCGCGTCGAGCCGGGAGCGGGAGGGTTGGCCGGAGGATCTCGTGAAACGCCTTCAGCTTGTCGCCGAGGTTTTCGCCAACGCACTGGCCCGCGCGCGCACCGAGCAAAGGCTGCGCGACAGCGAGGAGCGCCTTCGCCTGGCGACTGACGCCGGAGGTGCGGGCCCGTGGGTGTTGACGCTCGATAACAGGCGGATCTGGGTGACGCCGGTGACCCGGGCGCTGTTTCAACTCGCGCCCGATGCGGAGTTACGTTACGAGGGCTTCCTCGATGTGATACATCCCGAGGATCGGGAGGCCGTGCATCAGGCGGTGCGGCAGACCTTGCGGACGCGAACCGAGCTGCGACTCGAATACCGCATTGTGCTGCCCGACGGGAGTCTGCGCTGGATTGCTTCGCGTGGAAGCCTGCAATGCGGCCGCTCGGGCGAGCCCGAAAGACTGATGGGCATCTCTCTCGATGTCACCGAGCGCAAGCGTGTGGAAGCGAAGCTGAGGCAGGCGTACGACGAGGTGAGACGGCTGCGCGATCAGGCGCAGCAGGAGAACGTCTATCTGCGCCGGGAGGTGGAAGGACTTTACGGGCATGGTCGCCTCGTCGGTCGGAGCCGGGCGCTCAAGCGCGTCCTGGCGCAGGCCGAGCAGGTGGCGCCGACGGATTCCACGGTCCTCCTGTTGGGTGAGACGGGTACGGGCAAGGAGCTCATTGCATCAGCCATCCACGAGTTGAGTCCGCGCCGTCAGCGGACCATGGTGCGCGTGAATTGTGCAGCCATCCCGGCGTCGCTGCTCGAGAGCGAGCTATTCGGCCGCGAAAAGGGCGCGTATACCGGGGCCCTGTCCCGGCAGGTGGGTCGGTTCGAGATGGCCCACGGGTCCACGCTTTTCCTCGACGAAATCGGCGATCTTCCGCCGGAGGTCCAGGTCAAGTTGTTGCGAGTCCTACAGGAGAAACAGATCGAGCGACTCGGCAGCTCGAAGACCATCCAGGTCGACGTCCGCATCATCACGGCCACCAACCGGGACCTGCAGAAGGCGGTCCGCGAGGGCAAGTTCCGGGAGGACCTCTACTATCGGCTCAACGTGTTTCCGATCACGGTGCCGCCGCTCCGCGACCGCCGCGAGGACATCACGGTGCTGGTGAGCGCGTTCGTGGAGGAGTTTGCCGTGCGGTTCGGCAAGAACATCGAGTCCATCGCCCGGGAGAGCATGGAGGCGCTGCAGCGTTACCATTGGCCGGGCAACGTGCGCGAGCTTCGGAACGCGATCGAGCGGGCGATGATCGTCGCCCGCGGCTGCAAGCTGTGGATTGAGCCGCCCGGCGGAGTCTCATCCGCGCCGCCGCCCTCCCTGAGCATGAGGGAGGCTGAATCCCAGCACATCCGCCACGTGCTGGACATGGCCGGCTGGCGCATCCGTGGCAGGAACGGCGCGGCGGAAATCCTCGGGCTCAAACCTTCGACGCTCGAGAGCCGGATGGTCAAACTCGGCATTCGCCGCAACGACCGGGCTCCCACGAAATAACGGGTGCTCACCCGATATTTCGGGGGGGCGGGTGCGTACGCATCTGCTCGCCCATCCGCGACGGCCAATCCGTAACCTGTTACGATTTCACGAGTAAACGGCTTGTCGGGCCCGTCGCTGCTTGCTGGCACATCGCGTGTTAGTTGCCCATACATGGTCCAAGTTGTCCTGAGAATGGTGACCCACGGCCGCCGCACGGCGGAGATGGCTCGGACTTTGCGGTCGCTTATGCTGCCGCTGCAGGCAGCGGCGGGTTTTGTTTCATGTCGACTCTATCAGGAGGCTGATCGCCCCGAGGTGCTTTGCTACGTGGAAGAGTGGCGGACGCCCGAGGATCTGAACCAGCAGATTCGTTCAAGCCATTACACCCGACTGTTGGCATTGATGGAGTCCGCGGTCGAACCGCCCGACCTGCAACTGAACTGGGTTACGGACGTGAAGGGGTTGGAGTACCTGGAGACAGTAAGGCTGCTCAATTACGAGTCGACCGGAGACTGACCGTGCGAGCGGCTTACGCGTCCCTCGCGCCAAGGCAGGGAGATTCGACATGCGTTTATTCAGAGGTATCGGATACGCGCTGACGATGGTGGCGGGCATCAGCGGCTGCGGGGACGAAGAGAAGGGACGGCAGGCGACGGCTCCCCCGCCGCCCGAAGTGACGGTGAGTCAGGTCGTCGGCCGCGAGATTACCGATTTCGCCGAGTTCACCGGTCGTACCGACTCGGCTGAAACGGTCGACGTCCGCGCTCGGGTCAGCGGCTACCTGACGGAGATTCACTTCACCGACGGCCAGGAAGTCAGGAAGGAAGATCTCCTGTTCCTGATCGATCCTCGCCCGTTCGAGGCTACGTTGAACAACGCCGAGGGCCAGAAAGCACAATGGCAGGCCAAACTTGCCCGCGCCAAGGCGGACGTCCAGCGGTACGAGCAACTCGTGCCGACCGGTGCCGCCACCCAACAGGATCTGGACCGGGTCATCGCCGACCGCGGCGAGGCGGTGGCCGCCATCCAATCCGCCGACGCCACCATTGCCAGCGCGAACCTCGATCTGGAGTTCTCGCGGATTACCGCGCCCATCAGTGGGCAGATCTCGCGGGCAATCATCACGAGGGGCAACCTGGTCCGCGGAGACAACGACCTGCTGACCACGATCGTTTCGCTCGATCCGATCTATGTTTATTTTGACGTCAGCGAGCGCGATCTCCTTCGGCTGATGGAGCGGGGGAGGTCCTCCCGTCCGCCCTCCGGGACGCAGCCGGAGTTTCGGTCGCTGAGAATCCCGATCTACCTGGGACTGGCCAACGAACAAGGATATCCCCACGAAGGCGTGGTCGACTTCGCCGACAACCGTGTGAACCCCGCGACCGGCACGATCCGGGCGCGAGGCAGCTTCGACAACGCCAACCGCTTCTTCAAGCCCGGCCTGTTTGCGCGGGTGCGAATCCCCATCAGCGACCCGTATCGGGCCCTGCTCGTGGCCGAGCGGGCGATCGGGATCGACCAGGGCATGAGGTACGTGCTGACGGTGGACGACAAGAACATCGTCAGGCAGCAGTTCGTCGAGCTGGGGCCGCTGCAGGATGACGGGCTCCGGGTGATCGGCTCGGGGCTCCAGCCAGACGAGTGGGTGATCGTCAACGGGCTTCAGCGAGCCCGGCCCGGCAAGCCGGTGACGCCGCAGCGGACGGAGATGCCCAGGCGGGCGGGCGAGTTGCGTGCGACCACCGCGGTTGCTCCTCCGAGCGGATCGGCGCGTGCGGCGGCGGCGACCGAAGGCCATTGACGGAGACCGAACGATGTTCTCACACTTTTTCATCGATCGGCCGATCTTCGCCACGGTGCTCTCGATCGTCATCCTGATCGTCGGAGGCGTGGCTTTGCGATCCCTTCCGATCGCCCAGTATCCGGAGGTCGTGCCGCCGGTCATCCAGATTTCGGCCATGTATCCCGGGGCGAGCGCCAAGATCGTCGCGGACACGGTTGCAACGCCGATCGAGCAGGAAGTGAACGGCGTGGAGAACATGCTCTACATGTTCTCCAAGTCGACGAACGACGGTCAGATGTACCTGGACGTAACGTTCGTTGTCGGCACCGACCTGAACATGGCCCAGGTGCTGACCCAGAACCGCGTGGCGATCGCCGAGGCCAAGCTGCCCGACGAAGTCAAACGTCAGGGCGTCACGACCAAGAAGAAATCGCCGGCTATTCTTCTGTGCGTCAACCTGATATCGCCCGACAGGCGTTACGATCAGCTTTACCTGAGCAACTATGCGACCATCCAGGTCAAGGATGCCCTCGCCCGTCTGCCGGGGGTGGGGGACGTCACCTTCCTCGGGGCCCGCGACTACAGCATGCGCATCTGGCTCGATCCCGAGAAGCTGGCGTCGCGCGACATGACCGCCGGTGACGTGACGCGTGCGCTTCGGGAGCAGAACGTGCAGGTGGCTGCGGGTCGGCTTGGCCAGGCCCCGGCACCGCCCGGACGGGAATTCCAGCTCACCATCAACACGCTGGGCCGGTTGCTCGAGCCGGAGCAGTTCGACGATGTGATCGTCAAGACCGGAACGGACGGCCAGATCACCCGCGTCCGGGACGTCGGCCGTACGGAACTCGGGGCGAAGAACTACGACGTCGACGCGTACCTGGACGGGCAGCCCTGCATCACCCTGGCGGTGTTCCAGTTGCCCGGCTCGAACGCGTTGGCGACGGCCGAGGGCGTGCGGGCACGAATGGACGAACTGGCGGAACGGTTCCCGGCCGGCCTGGAATACCGCATCGTGTACGACACGACAGTCTTCGTGGCTGAATCCATCCACGAAGTATACAAGACGCTGTTCGAGGCGTTCGTCCTCGTCTTCATCGTCGTGCTGGTCTTCCTTCAGAGCTGGCGAGCGACGGTGATTCCGATGGTCGCGGTGCCGGTGTCCCTGATCGGCACGTTCGCCGTGATGGCGCTGCTGGGTTTTTCGCTGAACAACCTGTCGCTCTTCGGCCTGGTCCTGGCGATCGGCATCGTGGTCGATGACGCCATCGTCGTGGTCGAGAACGTCGAACGGAACATGGCCGCGGGTCTGATGCCGCGCGAGGCGGCGCGAAAAGCGATGGAAGAGGTCTCCGGGGCGCTGATCGCGATCGCGCTCGTGCTCAGCTCCGTGTTTATTCCGACGGCATTCATCGCGGGGATCAGCGGCCAGTTCTACCGCCAGTTCGCCCTGACGATCGCCACCTCCACGCTTATCTCGGCGTTCAACTCGCTCACGCTGAGTCCGGCGTTGTGCGCGATCATTCTCAAGCCCCATGCCCGGGGGGAGCGCGGTCACGCCCATGCGGACGCCTTGCCCCGGATGGGAATTGTGGTCCTCCTCGGTCTGCTGGCGTATATGGTTCTGACGCCGTTCGCGGCCGGCCTGTTCGGCGTGGAGGTACCGGCTGGCGGTCATGGCGACGGCTCGGCGCACGAGGTCCCGCCCATGCTCTGGGTTGCCAGGGCCGCGGCCTTCCTCGTCGGGTGCATCGCAGGCTGGCTGCTCAGCGGGTTGGTGAACCGTGCCCTCGGGCTGTTCTTCAAGGCGTTCAACTGGTGCTTCGATCGGGCGATCGGCGGCTACGGTATGGCGGTGGGTGTGCTCTTACGGGTGAGCATCATCGTTCTGATCGCTTACGGCGGACTGATGTACCTGACCGCCCGCGGCTTCGCGGCGGTTCCGGTGGGCTTCATCCCCGAGCAGGACAAGGGTTACCTGGTGGTCAACGCCCAGCTTCCGGACGGGGCCAGCCTGGAACGATCGCAGCAGGTCGCCGCCAGGCTGGTCGAGATCGTCTCCAAGACGCCCGGGGTGGCCCATACGATCTCCGTGCCCGGGTATTCCATCCTGATGAGCACGAACATCCCCAACGTCGGCGGCATGTTCGTCATCCTCGAACCCTTCGAGAAACGCAAGGGCGATCCGAACCTGTCCAGCTTCGCCATCGCGCGGAGGTTGCGCGGTGAGTTTCAGCATGTTCAGGAAGCCGTGGTGACCGTGTTCGGCGCGCCCCCGGTCGACGGATTGGGCAACACCGGCGGCTTCAAGATGCAACTCCAGGATCGGGCGGACGCGGGCCTGGTCGCTCTGCAGGAAAACGTGGACAACATGGTGGCGGCTGGAAACAGTCAACCCGGCCTGGTGGGACTGTTCAGCAGTTTCCGGGCGAACCAGCCGCAACTCTACGTGGATCTCGACCGCACGCAGGCCAAGTCGCTCGGCGTGTCCCTGAGCGATGCCTTCGAGACCCTGCAGACGTACCTGGGGTCGGCCTACGTCAACGACTTCACCCGGTTCGGCCGAAACTGGCAGGTCAACGTTCAGGCTGATTCCAGGTTCCGACTGGAGCCTGAGGACATCGGCCGGCTCAAAGTCCGCAATACCTCGGGCCAGATGGTGCCTTTGGGGGCATTGCTGGCGGTGCGCGACGTCAGCGGACCCGCGGTCGTCAACCACTACAACATGTATCCCTCCGCCGAAATCAACGGCGGTACAGCCCCGGGGGTGAGTTCCGGGCAGGCCTCGCGCTTCATCCGGCCGAAGACAACCTGCCATCCCTCCTGCGCTTTCAGCTCCCGCAGTGTCTGCCCGAGGAATTGCGGCCGCGTGACGCGAAT
>JAPKGY010000182.1 GCA_026647385.1 Phycisphaerae bacterium
CACCAAGGCCGCTTGCCGCGACTCCAAAGAGGCGGTCCAACAGAACGCGAAAATAGACTTTATTCTATTCTTTTACCAAATCTATGATTCCTCCCAAATACCAGTGTTTACCATAAGACTGAGGGTCACTGGCTGGGAAGCCCGTGCAACGGGCCACATCGCAACCGGCTCCGGCGTCAGTACGCCAGCGACAGGTCGGCTGTCGAGCCGCAGAGCTTGGCTTCGTGGGCGGCGGCGTAGGCCTGGCCGTACTGTCGGGCGACGACGTCCCAACTGACGACGTTCTCCAGGTAGGCCTTCAACTCATTGCCCAGTCGCAGTCGCAACTGCTCGTCGCACGCCAGCCGGAGGACCGCTTCGCGCAGCATGTTGGCGCTGGCGAACAGCAGGCCTCCGCCGCTTTCGAGCGTCTGGGTGGCCAGGCCCGCCAGCGGAGCCGACGTGATGAAGGGCTTGTTGAGCGCGATGATGCGGGTCAGCATGTGGGATTGGCTTTCGTCCGTGCTGGGCAGGACGATGAAATCGCAGACGCCCATCATGCGGTAATAATTGTCGCCCGAGGCGGCGAACTCGAAGTAATGGGCCAGGCCCTTGCTTTCGAGTTCCCGCACGGTCGTCAGGTCCGGTCCGGTTGCCCCGTCGCGGGGAGCGCCCAGGGCGCTGGCTGCCAGCAGACTCCAGTCCTGCCCGGTGCGGTTCCGGATCTCCTGTTGGAGCTCCTCCCACATGCCCGTCAAGATGTCCCACCGCTTGTTGGGATGCGCGCAGGCGACCAGGCCGACCAGGTGCGGCGAGAGGTTGGGAATCCGGTCGAGGCCGAGTTGGCGACGGATTTCGGGGACCTCGTGGACGCCGTAGCGCCGGTCCGGCCGAACCCCCTGGGGCACGATCATAACATTGGTCGGCGTGCGCCAGCCCATACCCGGGAACGTCCAGTCTAGGCGCCATTTCTGATAATGGCATTTGAAGATGACCACGTCGGCCGTCCGGCACATGCGGTAGAGGAAGTCCGCTTCCTTCTCCTGCATCCGGCTTTGGATGGTGTGGGGCTCGACCACCAGCGGGAAGTGTCGGGCCGCTTCGAGGAAGTCGAGGAACTGCTCGTCCGCGGTATCGGACGGGTCGTCGGGCGACGCGTACATGCCGGTATCGTGCTGAACGTGGACGACGTACGGACTCAACTCCTCGAGCTTGCGAACGACCGGTTTCCACCAGCGGGGGCGGTTCGGGTCGATGAGTGGGAACACGCCGTCGCCCTGGCCGTCCACGTGACTGATGACCAGGACCTCGCGGCCCGGGTTCTGCTTCTGGATAAAGGCGCGAGCTTCTTCGGTGAACGTGGCGCTTTCGGAGGCGCGGGGCGGGTAGCCCGATATCAGTACAATGGAGTCAGCCATGTCATTTCGCCTTGAAGAGGACCGGTCGAACTTTCGTGACGGAGCACCGTATCGCCGGGGCCTGTCCCGATGGCTCATGGCTGTGAAATCGTGCCCCGAGCGTGCGCGCCGAGCGATCGTTCCGCCGTTATTCTTATCGGCTGGGCTGGCACAGTACTTCAAGCGCGGGCTTGCCATCGGGCTCGATAACCGGGCGGAGCGATTATTGGAACTTGGAGGGCCGAGGGGGGGGTGGGGGGTTATGAACGGTGTGCGCCGAGCCGGTTGAAAAAGCCCACGATCCGATCGCGGCCACCTGGCGGAAAGACCGCGGCCAACTCGGTGCGGCGAGTGTTGCCGGTCCTCGGCGAGATGGTCAACCCTGAAGCGGGCGACCCGTTCAGGTCGTGCGTTTCCGTACCATCCCAGACGACACCCTTGAGCCGGTAGATTTCATTCAACAGACCGGAGGACTCAGCCATCAGCCCGCGGATGTCGACGGGGCGATCCGTGGCGAACACTTCGCGATCGTAACGATCGTCGCGGCAGGGGGCGTAATCGCCGGTCACGTTCGGTCGGGTTGCGAGGCCGAACAGGTCGAAATCCACAGCCGCATAGGATGCTCGCACGACTTTGATCGCCGGCTGAATGTCTCGAACCGCCTGTTCCACATCGGCCAGCGTGGTCTCGTCGAAAAGATCAGTTTTGTTCACGATCGCCAGGTCGGCTGACTCGACCTGGGCGATGATGTTCGCCAGCGTGTGCAGCAGTTTCGGGAACGTGCCCGGGTCCACCACGCACACCATCCGGGCCAGGCGATAGGACTCGTCCAGTCGCGTTTCCTGCAGCATCCGGCCGACCACGCGCGGGTCAGCCACGCCGCTCGCCTCGATAACCAGGCCCTGGACCGGTGCGTCCGGGGTGTCGTTCAGCTCCGCGATCGCCCGGAGCTGATTGATGAAAGAGGTTACCAGGCAGCGGCAGAAGATGCTCCCGCCGGGCAGGCTGAACAAGTCCTTGCCCGCGTCAGCGAGCCGGCGACTGTCGACGTCGAGCGTCGAAAACTCGTTGACCAGGTACGCCAGGCGGCGGTGGCGGTTCGCGTCGATGATCCGGCGGAGCAGGGTCGTCTTGCCGCTGCCGAGGAAGCCGGTGATGAGCGTAAGCGGAATCATGAGCCTTTCTTGACTTGGAGGCGTTTCCGGATGGCGTCGGCGAGCGTGGGGATGTCGGGAATGAGCGATGGGAACGTAACCCGCCCGTCGATGCAAATCGTCGGGATCTGTCCGACCCCGAGTTTGGCCATGTGCCCCAGCCCGCTTTTCGTGGTGATCTTGTGTTCGCGAATCACCACGCCGTCGCCCAGTTGCCGGGCGGCGTCCCTGACCGCGCCGACCATATACTGGCATGGGGCGCAGGAGGCGGAGTCCAACGTCACCACGTCGACGATCACGTGCGGCTCGTTATCGTAATCGGGAAGATTCACGTCGTCGAAGGCCGTCGAGTTTACGTGGGCGGTCGCGCGCGCGATCTCGCGCTGATACGGATCGTGAACCATCGTCGCCACCGCCTCCAGGTTCACTTCGGGCGTCGCGTACGGGAGGTCGCACCCGGGAGCCAATACGAAACCGGTCGTTCCGCCGATGTCCAGGCAGCGGATCGCGTCGAGCTTGGCGGCATCCTCGCTGCCCAGCAGCAGGACGGTGGTCAGCTTGAGGTTGCCGCCGAAGGATTTGCCCTCGGCCCGGGCCAGGTCGCGCAGACGAGCGAAATCGATGTTTTCATCGACCGACAGGTTGTCCGCCCGCGTCCGGCACATCGCCTCGAGGTTGCGGGTCGCATTGCCGCACACGAACAGCGAAGCCAGGGCACCGCGCGCGTGAATGTGGTCGAAAACGCGGTTCGCATAGTCCGCCACAAACTCGGCGAAGTGGGCGGGCGAGATCTGGCTGGTCATCGGGTCGACCAGGGCGATGACATCCGCGCCGTTGTCGAGGTAGGCGTCCGCCGCCTTGCAGCCGACCTCCGCGCAGAAATCCAGCACCGCCTTGACCGCGCCCGGATCGTTGAACATTTCCAGAAAGATGTTGGTGCCCATCAGGTGCAGCGCGAGGGTGAACGGACCCGTGACCACTCCGTACAGGCCGATCTCACGACCGACCCGCTGCTTGGTTGTGCGCAAGGCCTCCATCACGGTCGGGAACCGCCCGCGCGACGCATCGAAGGGGGCCAGGTCCGGGAGCTTGCAGCCCGTCAGCGGATGCGACATCACCGACGGGGGCGTCTCATCCGCCCAGTGCATGCCGCAACCCAATACCTCAGCCTCCAGTTGCAGATCGAACACGATGGGCAACCCGTCGGGGCGATACCGTTCGCAGGCCCGCGTCAGTCCTTTGACGATCAGTTCGCTCGACTGAAGGTATCTGGCGGCTGGCTCCCCGATCATTTTCCCGCCGTGGACGCCGACGAACGGTACCCAGGCTGCGCGGGGCGCCGGCTGGTTGCGAAGGGCCGCTAGAAGAATGTCCCTGCCGGTCATCGTTTACGACCTCCCCCTGTCGTCCGCACGATCGTAAACGATATCAGGCCTTGGCACTGTTGCCAACTGCGCGGCGGGGCAGGCGGGGTCCGTCGGGTGCATCCGCAAATGAGTGGCGTGAATCGGCGGGCTTGGCTGGGTCGCGACGGCGACTCGCCGTGGCGAGCTAACGAGTTGGCCGCCCGACGCCGAGGCCGTTACCGCCTCGGGCCGGTATCGCACGCGGCGCTTTTCAGGCGAATTGGTGCGCAACGGCCTGGAGGAGGACTATAGTAGGCTGCCCGGCCTTTCCGCGTTGTGGGCGCGTGCCTGAGCATCAAACAGGCCGGGATTCGCATGGAAGGCGGCATCCGATGGCTGAGATGAGCGTGCCTGAAGTCCCGCAGACCCTGGAAGGCTGGTATATCCTCCACGATGTGTATTCGGTCGATTGGCCGGCGTGGCGTCGACGACCGGACGGCGAGCGCGAGCAAATCGCCGCGGAAGGCGCCGCCTGGCTTGCCAGCCAGGCAGAATGCCCCGAGGGCGATTCCGCCCTTTACAGCGTCCTCACCCAGAAGGGCGATCTGATGTTCGTGCATTACCGCAAGACGCCCGCCGAACTCAATCGGGTGGAATTGTCGCTGCGGCAGCTTCGCCTGTTCGACGTCCTCCGCCCCACGTACTCCTACCTGTCGGTGGTCGAGATCGGGCTTTACGAGCTGACCGCCCTTGCATACAGCAAGCTGGTCAAGTCGGGACTGAAGCCCGGCATGCCCGGCTTCGATGACGCCTTCGCCACCGAAATGGAGGGGCAGAGGACGCGGGTCAAGAACCGCCTGTTCCGCGACATTCCCGAGCAGGCATACATCTGCTTCTATCCGATGAACAAACGCCGCGGCGAGAAGGTCAACTGGTACGCCCTGACCATGGAGGAGCGCCGGGATATGATGCGAGGACACGGGCGCATCGGGCACAAGTATCACGACCAGGTCACGCAGATCATCGGTGGCTCCGTCGGCCTCGACGATTGGGAGTGGGGCGTCAGCCTGCACGCCGACGATGCCGTGGTCTTCAAGAAGCTGGTTTACGAGATGCGGTTCGATCCCGCCAGCGCGCTCTATGCCGAGTTCGGCCCGTTTTACATCGGTCTACGCCTCAAACCCGAATCACTTCCGGATTTCCTCGCGGGAAAGATCGGTTGACGCCGGTTCATGGTTGACCACCTGGCGAAGGCCCGGCCCGGTCGCCCCTGATACAATCGGGCCCGGCGGACGATCCACCAGGCCCGGTTGGGAGGCATGCGACTTGGCGCCGTGACGATCGGGAGCCTGCAGCCAAGGATCCGCGCGCAGTCCTCCCCAACGGATCCCCCCTGGGCGCCGAACCACGCAGACGCGGTCCGCTTCAGGGGCAGGTCGGAACCATTGAGAAGAGGGAATCGATCCGACCGCGGATCGCCACATAGTCGGAGGTATTGATCGCCCCGTCCGTATTGACGTCAGCCCGGAAGTTGTCCGAGCCGACTGCCTGACCGATACGGCCGCGGACGTAAACATAGTCGGACGTGTTCACGATGATCGACGTCGTGCCGCCCGAGGCCTCTCCCGCCAGTACCTGCCAACAGTTGGCTTCCGCGGTTTTCATGCCTGCGTCACACGAGGCGGCGATGCCCGGATAGCCGATGGTAAAGGTTGCCCGATTGGCGATACCCGTCAAGGTGACGGTAAGCATGTCGCCCGTGACGGCGATGGAGCCGACCGTACCGCTGCTGACCGAGACGTCCGAGTTGTCGCCGTTGAGCCGCTGAACGCTCTGATTGAATACCGTGACGATCGTATCCGGTCCCTGTGAGGCTGTCGTTTTCACCCGTCCTTCCCAGCCGCCCGATGGCACGTCGAAAGCGCCAGCTGTTCCGTGGCTTTTTCGAGAGACCGATGAGACAATCGACAGGGGCGGGCACGATGACAGCACGTGCAGGTAGAAACGGGCCTCGGTGTAGAACCGGCCGCTGCCGTCCTTGCCGGCCACCGCTAGGACCAGCTCGTAGAAGTCCGGCGGGGTGGCTCCCCCGACGGTGATGTTGAAGTTGAAGGCCGTGTTGCCCGGCCAGGTGTATACCGCGCTGCCCAGCGGCAGCGTATAGTACGTGGGGACGGCGGCCTGAAGCTGCCAGGCAGGATCGCCGGTAAACGAGAGCGCGCCGCACGCCTGGACGCCGTTGGCCTGGAACCCCTTGGCCACGCCGGCATACTTGGCGCCGGTGGTCAGGCCCGAGAGCGTGCCCGACAGGGTCTTTGTTCCGCCGGCCGGCACCTGAAACACCTTCAGCAGACCTCGATTCGGCGCGCCGCAGGCCTCGACCGGGTCCGCGCTCGTGTCATGGGCCGTGATGGTCATGGTGCCGCGGGATCCGGTGTGGCACTGAGCGCAATCGGGACCGAAACTCGGCAACGCCCAAACCTGTCCTCCGGTAACGAGAACCGCCGCGAACGCGCCGGCTGCCACGAAATAACCCCTCATTGTGCATCTCCTTATACATTTCTGAAGAAGTC
>JAPKGY010000183.1 GCA_026647385.1 Phycisphaerae bacterium
GTGCGGTTCTGCCTGCCTCTATTCCCGGAGGCAAGCCATGCCTTTATCCCGGTAATTTCATGGATGGCTATTGTGACGAATCGTATACGGGGCAGGCCTTGCGGCACGTCCTGGTCGCACGCCGGGAAACGAGTCCCATCGCACGCGACGGGGCTGGCCGGCGGAGGGGGGCGTCGCGGGTTGCCGGCGGCAACGGCGGCGAGTCGACCGAGGTCCTGGTCGTCGGGGCGCGCCAGCACAACCTGAAGGACGTGACGGTTCGATTCCCGCGCGGGCGGACGACGGTCTGCAGTGGAGTATCGGGCAGCGGCAAGAGCAGCTTCGCCCTGGACACGGTTTACGCCGAAGGCCAGCGGCGGTACGTCGAATCGCTCAGCGCGTACGCCAGGCAGTTCCTGGGCCAGGTCGCCAAACCGAAGGTCGAACGGGTCGAGGGCTTGTCGCCGGCCATCAGTATCGAGCAGAAAACAACCAGCCATTCGCCGCGGTCGACGGTCGGCACGGTCACGGAGATTTACGACTACCTGCGCGTGCTCTGGTCGCGGATCGGAACGCCTTACTGCCCGAAATGCGACGTGCCGATCGGGACGCAGACGAGCGACGAGATTGTCGACCGAGTCCTGAAGCTGCCCGAGGGCTCGCGCGTGCTGCTGCTGGCGCCGATGGATCGCGGCGGGAACGAGGAGTACGAGGACTTCTTCGCCCGACTGAGGGCGAACGGCTTCGCCCGCGTGCGGGTGGACGGTGAGGTACACGAGCTGGCGAGCGTTCCGACGTTGGATCGGCGCCGTCGGCATGCCGTGGAGCTGGTGGTCGATCGTGTGGTGATCCGTGCGAATCAGCGGGGGCGGATCGCGGACAGCGTCGAGCTGGCTCTTTCGGTCGGAAACGGCTGGATGACGGCCAGTCTCGCCGACGACGGCCAGGAAGTGCGATTCTCGCAGCGGCGGTCGTGTACGCAGTGTGGGACGAGTTACGACGAGTTGACCCCGCATCATTTCTCGTTCAACACGCGGATCGGCTGGTGCCCGACGTGCGAGGGGCTCGGGACGCAGCAGGGGGCGAGCGTCAACGTCATCGTGCCCCGGCCTCGCGCGTCGATTCGCGGAGGAGCCCTTGCCGGCTGGGAGCAATGGGATCGCCGGCCGGTGATGCTGGACCTGTTGCAGCGGGTGGTGGATCACCTGGGCGTGAGTCTGGATCAGCCGTGGTGCGAATGGCCTGAGAAGGCGCAATTCGCGATTCTCTACGGGACGGCGGGGCATTGGCACGACGCCGGTAACGGCGTTCGCTTCCAGTGGAAGGGCTTCTATCCGGCCATCGACGAGGCGACGCGATCGAACTGGCAGTACCGGCAAAGACTGAGCAGCCTCACCACCGAGGTCGCCTGTCAAACGTGCGGCGGAAGCCGGTTGCGGGCGGATGCCGCCGCGGTCCGGGTCGGCGGCAAGACCCTCGTCGAGGTGGGTCGCATGCCGATGCGCGAGGCACTGTCGTTCATTCGCGGATTGAAGCTCGACGAGCGGCAGAAGCGGGTCGCGGGCGAGGTGCTGCTCGAAGTGCGCAATCGACTCGGCTTCCTGGTCGACGTGGGGCTGGACTACGTGACCCTCAATCGGTCGGCTCCGACGCTTTCAGGCGGAGAGGCGCAGCGGATTCGCCTGGCATCGCAACTGGGCAGCGGACTGACCGGCGTGCTCTACGTGTTGGACGAGCCAACGATCGGCCTGCATCCGCGGGATACGCGCCGGCTGCTCGCGGCGCTCGGGCGGCTGCGCGATCTGGGCAATACGCTGCTGATGGTCGAGCACGATCGCGAGGTGATCGCGTCGGCCGACCACGTCCTCGACTTTGGCCCGGGGGCGGGGGCGCAAGGCGGGCGGATCGTGGCGACCGGCACGCCCGGGCAGGTCAAAAAGAACGGGCAGTCGCTGACCGGGCGATACCTGGCGGGCAAGGATGTGATTCCGGTCCCGACCCAGCGGCGCCCCGGCAACGGGCTGTTCCTCGAGATTCTCGGCGCGCGGGCGAACAACCTGCGGAACCTGGACGTCTCGATCCCGCTGGGTTGTTTCGTCGTGGTGACCGGCGTATCCGGCAGCGGCAAGAGTTCGTTGGTCAACGACGTGATGTACAACGCCCTGGCCAGGCGGATCCACCGGGCCAACGTCGAACCGGGCGGCCACGACGGGTTGAAGGGCGTCGAACACATCGACAAGGTCATCAACGTCGATCAGTCGCCGATCGGCAACTCGCCTTCGAGCAACCCGGCTACGTATACCGGCGTGTTCGATCTGATCCGCGAATTGTTCGCCCGGCTGCCGGAGGCGAAGGTCCGGGGATACGGCGTCAACCGGTTCAGCTTCAACAGGCCCGGCGGCCGATGCGAGGCGTGCGAGGGCAACGGGCAGCGGCGGATCGAGATGCACTTCCTGCCGGACGTGTGGATCACGTGCGAGACGTGCGGCGGCACGCGATACAAGCCTGAAACGCTCGACGTGCGGTTCAAGGGACGGAGCATCGCGGACGTCCTGTCGATGCGGATCGCCGATGCGCTCGATTTGTTCGCGAACGTGCCGAAAGTCAACCGCATTCTGCGAACGCTCGCGGACGTGGGCCTGGGATACCTCGAACTCGGGCAGCCGGCGCCGACGTTGTCGGGCGGCGAGGCCCAACGGGTCAAGCTGGCGGCTGAACTGGGTCGCCCGAGCACGGGCAAGACGTTATACATTCTCGATGAGCCGACGACCGGATTGCACTTCGACGATTTGCGAAAGCTGCTGAACGTCCTGCATCGCTTCTGCGATATGGGCAATACGGTGGTGTGCATCGAGCACAACCTCGATGTGATCAAGACGGCGGACCGGGTCATCGATCTCGGGCCCGACGGCGGCGCCGACGGCGGCGAGATCGTGGCGGAGGGTACTCCGGAAAAGGTGGCGGCCCATAAGGCGTCGCACACCGGGCGAATCCTCGCGGAGGTGCTGGGGCGCGAACCGCGGGCGAAGCGCGACGTCTACGTGCCGGGCCGGGATGACGTGACCGTCGACGCAGCCATCGAAGCCCACGAGGTCGGCGAGGCGAAAATGCCGTGGGAGACCGACGGGCGGCGATGGCACACGCGGGATCGCGTCGGGCATCGCGGCGAGAAGGTGCGGTGGGAGGGCGACGCGCTCGAATGGGTCGTGGATCAGATCGAGGGCGTGGGCGGAAAACGCCTGGCGCCGACGGACTGGAATAACCGCGCCCGGGTCGAGATCAAGTTTCCGGGCAGCGCAAGCCCGTGGTTCTTCCACGCGCGGACGGCCCATCCGTGGCTGCTGGACCTGAACTTCCGCGTGCCGACCCGGGCGTTCAGCGCAGCCGAGGTGCGGGCCCTGATTCCGTTGAAGATCCTCGACGATTGCGACGATCTGCCGATCTACGGCCGACAGCCGCGGGTGACCGTGCGCCACAGCGGGTCGTTCACCGACGACGTGCGCATCCTGATCCATCGCAAGAAGGAGATCGCGACCGCCCGCGGCAGCGAATTCATCAAGCGGGCGTTCAAAGCCTACGAACGGCTCATCCGCAAGATGGCCGAGAACGTCGCCCTCACTCAGCCCTGGAAGGTGAACGGAAGACAGTGGCATCTGGCTCAGTCGATGATCGCCAAGACTCAGCCTCGGTTGTGGGCGGGCTCGCTGATCGTCGAACTGCTCGGGCGGATCAAGAAGCTCGCGCCGCAGGTCAGGGAGGATTGGAGCCGCAAGGTGATGGTCGTCCTGGAGCATCCGGGGATCGAGGGCGTCTGGGCACGGTTGGTGACGAACCACGCGGACGCGATGCGGGTCGAGTTCCGCTGCGGGCGCGGGCAGTTCACACCGGCCCTGGTGGATCGACTCGGCCGGGACGTCCAGGTCCGGCAATTGCGGGGCGACGAGGACCAGGTGCAGTTCTGGCTTCAGAAGCTGGAGCAATGCGACGCGGCCCAACTGGAGCGACTCGTCCGCGGCTCGATCGAACATCTGGCGGAGCGTACCTGAATGACTCACACGGACCGAATCGGTGACCCAAGAGCCGCGGGCTTCAGCGCTCTTTCGAGGTTTATGGTTGTGACGGATACGATCGGGGGGTGTGAGTGGGAAGGTGATTATGCCTGAGCTGGTGCCCAATCGTTTGTTGCTGCGGTTCGAGATCCCCGTGCGCTATCGGCGGACGCCGAAACTCGACGGGTCCCTCTCGGATTGGAGCGATGAATACCTGCTGCCGGATCTCGGCCGCCTCGAGGGACGAGAGGCGTTCGGCAAGGTCTGGCTGGCGTGGAACGAGTCGGGGTTGTTCGTGGCCTGTCGGGTCGAAGGACGCAAGAGCCCGTTTCAGTGCGATCCCAACCATTTTTGGAAGGGGGACAATTTTCGACTGATGACCGACATGCGCGATACGCGGGACATCAAGCGGGCGTCGCGCCATTGCCAGCAGTTCTGGTTCCTGCCCGCCGGCGGCGGACGCGACGGCCGGCAGCCCCTGGCGGGCGCCGCCCCGGTGATTCGGGCGACGGAGGACGCGCCCCTGCCCGATCGGGGGGAAATCCTCGTGGCCGGCATGCGCCGCGGCGGCCTGTACGCGATCGAGGGGCATATTCCCGCGCACGCGCTGGCCGGTTTCGATCCGAGCGAGCATCACCGGATCGGATTGACCTATATGCTCGAAGACCAAGATCTCGGCCAACAGTACCTCACTGTGGGCGACGAATTCAAGTGGTACGTCGATCCGAGTACCTGGGCGACCGGCGTCCTGGTTCGTGATTGACGCGGAGGAGGGCAACGTCCGCCGTCATTCCGTGTTCAACCGGAGTGCGCGGCGCCACGCGCGGTCCTGCTTGTCCCACCAGGTCGGTCCGGCCGCCCGTTCAACCTTTGGCGTCTCCCCCGCGCGGGCGAAGGGGTCTTGCGTGGAAGCGACCCAGGCCTCCCAGGCAGTGGCGTCGTAGTCATGGGTGACGCCGGTCAGAGCGATCAGGGAGTTCTCGGCCCGCTCGGCGATGCCGAAGTCCTTGTTGCGGAGCGAACGGATCAGCGGCGCGAGCACTTCGCGGTCCTTGAACTCGCCGAGGGCCTCCGCCGAGGTGATCCGCACGTTTCGCGACGGGTCGGTTTCGAGCAGCTTGATCAGAATATCGCGGGCGAGCGGCTGTTGTTCGCCGCTCAGCGCGCCCTTGCGGGTCAATGCGAGCAAGGTCCGAACGGTCTCCCAGCGCACGTCCTCGTCGGCGGGAAGAGCGTCCTGCGAGCCCGACCTCGCCTGCAGAACGGCCAGCAGCGGCTTGATCGGGCGGTCGTCCTTGTAGAGCGAAAACGCGCGGACCGCGATGCACCGGATCTGACTGACCGGGTCGGTCCGAGCAACCGTGTCAAGGACGGCGAAGGCGTTCTCGCTATCGTAGTAGGTGCTCTCGGCGATCCGGGCGACCGCGTCGCGCCGCGCGTCGGCATGCTCGGCTTCGAGCGCGGTTCGGTAATTCTCCTGGGGCGAGCGATAGATCCACGGACGTTTGTCCTGCTCGGCGCAGCCGGCCAGCGGAACGCCCGCGGCGGCGAGGACGAACAAAGGGGCGAGGAACCGGGCGAGCACCGCGGGAATGTCCGGATCACGCACGGCTAGGTTCGAGCGAGTCCGACGGGACGGTATCCGCTGCCGCCATGGCATCTTCATGGAAAAACTGCTCCGACGAGATCCAGGTCACCTCACGGATCGGCTGGCCGAGGAATCGGCCGCCCACCTCGCGAAACCGTTGCGGGTTGTCGCTGACGTAGCAGCGGAGTCTACCCGGCTCGCGAGAGGGGGACAAGCCGTCCATGGCGGTGAGCATCTGCCGGGCGGCGCGGGCGGTGGCGTCGGCGGAGTCGACGACGCGGGCGGCCGGCATGAGCCGGGCGACGGCCTCAGCCACCAGCGGGTAGTGCGTGCAGCCCAGCAGGACCACGGCGGGATCGAGCTGCCGGATGCCGTCGAGATACTCGCTCAGCAGCATCAGCAGGATGGGATCGTCGTTGCCCCGGCCTTCCTCGATCAGGGAGACCAGGCTGGGGCAGCGCTGTTGGGTGATCGGCGTATGCGGAGCCAGGGCGCGAATCGCCCGCGGATAGGCCTCGGAGGAAACCGTCGCCTCGGTGGCCAGGATGGCGATGCCGGCGCCACGACTGGCGCGAACCGCTTCGGCCGCCCCCGGCTCGATGACGCCCAGGATGGGCAGGTCGAACCGCTCCTTGAGTGTTCCGAGGGCGAGCGCGCTGGCCGTGTTGCAGGCGACGATGACCAGCTTGGGGTCAAACCGCAGGAGGAAGCGACAATCCTGCTCGGCGAACTGGGCGACGGTGACCGGATTCGCTTGGCGGCACGAAGGCGAAAGGCAAGCTCATGATCATCCGGTAGACGTAGCCCTGCCCCGCGTGGGGCCCTG
>JAPKGY010000184.1 GCA_026647385.1 Phycisphaerae bacterium
GCTGCATCTGCCCTTACGCCTGTGCTGGCTCATCGCCTTCTATCCATCCAAGGTCCTGCTGCCGATCAACCTGACGTCGGTGTACGTCCTGCCCGAGCCGTTCGACCTGACAAACAGCCTTGTGGTGCTGGCGGTGGCGGCGACGGCGGCGATGACGGTGGGCCTGACGATCTCCGGGCGATGGACGCCGGCCTTCTGGGTCGCCGCCGCCATGTTCTACATCGGGCTGAGCCCGACGATGGGATTCATCGGTTACAGTTGGGTGCATGCGTCCGACAAATACACGTATCTGCCAGCCGTCGGTTTGCTGCTCGGGTGCGCCTGGCTGATGGAGCGGGCGTGGTCGGCGGACGCGAACGACGGGCGCGGTTTGCGTCGGACGGGCCTGGTGGTCGGTGTGCTCGTCGCGGCCTGCCTGTTGACGGCAGCAACGCGTCACCAGACGCAACTCTGGCGGACCTCCGAGAGTCTCCTGACACATGAGTTGGCGCTCGCGCCCGGCACCGCTCATCTCTACAACAGCCGGGGAAGCATCCTGAGTGAAGCGGGCGAATACAACCGGGCCATTGAAGACTACGGCAAGGCGATCGGCCTGAGCCCGGAGTATGCGGAGGCCTACCACAACCGCTGCATGGCTTACATCAACATCGACGAGTTGGATCTGGCGATCCGGGACTGCAACCGGGCAATCGAACTCAAGCCCGATTTGGCCGAGGCTTACAACAACCGAGGCAACGCCTACCGCACAAAGGGGCAATACGAGCAGGCCGTCCGGGACAGCACCCAGGCGATCGAACTCAAACCGGAATACCCGGCGGCATACAACAACCGCGGCAACGCCTACGAAGGCATGGGCCGGCTCGACAAGGCGCTCGATGACTACACGCGAGCCATCGAACTCGATCCCCGTTTCAGCAAGGCCTACAACAACCGGGCCATCGTCTTCAACCAGACGGGTGTTTACGATCGGGCGATCCAGGACTCCACCCGGGCGATCGAACTCAAGCCCGATTACGCCAAGGCTTACAACACGCGCGGGATCGCCCTCGGCTACATGGGCCGTCATGCCCAGGCCATCCAGGACTTCACAAAGGCCATCGAGCTGGACCCGGACTACCGCCAGGCCTACCACAGCCGGGCGGTCAGTCACTTCCAACTGAAAGAGTATGCCAAGGCCTGGGCCGATCTGGACCGGTTCCGACGGCTCGGCGGAAGGCCGCATCCCGACTTCATCAAGGCGTTGGACGAGGCTTCCAGCCGATCGGAGCAAGCCCAGGAGTAAACCGCCTTTCCTGAAGGCGGCGGGCAAGTGGAGTACTCGACACGCGAGCCGGGTGATATCATGGCACGGCCGTACACTTTCAAGGACACGCGAAAGGATCCCCCCCGATGATTCCTCCGCACTCAGCGACTTCTTTCGAGGATGCCCCCTCCCTCGCGAGACCGTCGCGCGGCGCTGTCTTCGGCCTGGGGATCGTTCTGATCGCGGCCACCTTCGCGGCTCATTTCCCTGCCACCCGCGCGGGCTACATCTGGGACGACGATCATCTGCTCTATCAGAATCCGCTCATCCTGAAGCCGGGCGGCCTGCACAAGCTCTGGTTCAGCACCGAGGCACCCGATTACTGGCCGTTGACCGCGACGACGTTCTGGATCGAGTGGCGAATCTGGGGCGACAATCCCACACCTTACCACGTCGCCAATATCGCCCTGCACGCCTTGGCCGCCGTGCTTCTCTGGCGAATCCTGAAGCGATTGCACCTCAACAGCCTCGGCGCATTCCTGGGAGGCCTGCTCTTCGCGATCCATCCGGTGACCGTGGAGTCCGTCGCCTGGATCGCGGAGCGGAAGAACGTTCTGTCGATGGTCTTCTATCTGCTGGCGATCCTGTCGTATCTGCGTTTTCAGGATCAAAGCAGCCGAGCGTGGTACGCGGTCGCCCTGCTGGCGGCGATCGCCGCCCTGCTGGCCAAGACGTCCGTCGTCATGTTGCCGGTCATCCTGCTTTTGATCCGCTGGTGGAAGCAAAACGGACTGACCCGACGGGACGTTCTCAGCGCGGCGCCGTTTTTCCTGATCTCGCTGACCTTCGGCCTGATCACCGTCTGGTTCCAGCACCATAACGCCATCGCCGGCGAAGTCGTACGACCCGAGGGGCCGGCCTCGCGAATCGCCGCGGCCGGCTGGGTGGTCTGGTTCTACTTGTACAAGATCATCCTTCCGATCAACCTGGCCATGGTGTATCCCCGCTGGGATGTCGACGGCGGGCGCGTTCTCTCATACGTGCCACTCGCGCTGCTGATCGCCTGCCTGACGATGACCTTCTCCGGTCGCCGGACCTGGGGACGGGGGCCCTTCGCGGCATTGGCATCCTTCCTCATCGTGCTGGCGCCGGTCCTCGGGCTGATGAACATGTCGTACGCACGCTATTCCCTGGTGGCGGACCACTTTCAGTACCCGGGCATGCCGGGCATCATCGCCCTGATCGGCGGTGGGCTCGGGGGGGCCTGGGCGTGGATGCGCGAAAGGAATCGACGAGGGGGGGCGGGTGGAATCGCCGTCGTCACCGGGCTGGCTGCGTTCTGCCTGGCAGCACTCACCTGGCGACAGGCGACCGTCTATATAAACGAGGAGACCTTGTGGACGCACACGCTCCGGATGAACGACCGCGCCTGGGTCGCCTACAACAACCGCGGCAAGACATACGCGGAGCGGGGAGCATACGAGCTTGCGATCCAGGACTACAACCGGGCGATCGAACTCAGGCCGGGGTACGCCGAGCCCTACAACAACCGCGGCAACGCCTTCGGCAATCTGGGAAACCACGCCCGATCCATTCCCGATTTCGACAAGGCCATCGAACTCAAGCCCGCGTACGCCGAGGCCTACAATAACCGCGGAGTCACCCGGGCCACGCTGGGAGATGCCCCCGGGGCGATCCGGGATTTGACCCAGGCCATCAGACTGAGAGCCGATTACGTCAACGCCTATTACAACCGCGGGAACAGCTATCTCATGATGGGCGATCCCGCCCGGGCCATTGAGGACTTCACCAAAGCCATCGAGATGATGCCTCATTTCGCCCCAGCCTACAACAATCGCGGGACCGCCTACGGGGCAAGCGGCGATATCGAGCGGGCCCTGCAGGACCACACGAAGGCGATCGAACTCAATCCCGGCTTCGCGGGCGCGTATGGCAACCGCGGACTGGATTACTATTCCTTGCAGCAATACGAGAAAGCCTGGAAGGACCTCGAGAAATGCCGTCAACTCGGCGGAGAGCCTCACCCCGGATTGATTGACGCACTTATGAAGGTTTCGCCACGAACGGAATCGCCCCGGTGACGGATCTTGACGGACTCCTGTCCCAGCCGTCGCTCGGCGGGGACCGCGACACGATGACCGCTACGGCTGCATCGTCGCGCAATCGACCATTTGACCGTTCTGATAGCAGCCGTCCGGCGGCGTGAGAAAATCGATCCGCAGTTTGTCGCCGATCACCAGATCTTTGACCCAGCTCAGCGCAACCAGCGCCGCCCAGTCAGCGGGCACTTGGCAGCCGACGTTGCCCGCACACACCAAGACAACCGCCAGAACCCATCCAATGACTCGCGAACGTCTCGCTCCGACCATGTTCGCTCTCCTCGTCCCCGGCAGCCGGCCGAGAACAGTCCTCATAAAAACCATCGGCGTAAATGAAGGTTATCTGAACTTGCACGCGTCGGTTCAGCCTCACACGGGATCCGAAATGCGTCGGAACCCTCCGAACCGAGCCAGCTTCCCCAATCCGACCCGGCTTCCCCGATCCGAGCCGGTTTCCCCAATCCGAGCCGGTTTCTATGAAACCGGTCCCCCGGCACGTCCAGAAAACCTCCCCCGTGACACCGGCACTTTCCCACAAAAAGGTCCCATAAAACCGTCGGGCAACCTCCCCTGCCCAGTGCCGTGTCGGGCGTTTACAGTCCCGAGGGGGCATCTATAATAAGCCCCCCTCAAGGCCACCGACCGACGGCGATCGGCGGCGACCCCGAACAGGAACCCGGCAATGGCCAAACTTGGCGTCAATATCGACCACGTAGCGACCGTCCGTCAGGCACGTCGGACCTACGAGCCCGACCCCGTCTGGGCGGCTGTCGAAGCCCAACTCGGCGGGGCCGACGGTATCACGTTCCACCTGCGTGAGGACCGCCGCCACATCAACGACCGCGATGCGCTTCTGCTCAAGGCGACGGTCACCTGCAAGCTCAACATGGAGATGTCCATCGACCGGCGGATCGTGGATATCGCCGTCGGGCTCGCGCCCGGCCAGTGCACGCTCGTTCCCGAACGCCGGGAGGAACTGACCACCGAGGGCGGACTCGACGTCGTGAAGCTCGCCCGCCGCGTCGGTCCGGTGGTCAAGAAGCTGCGAGGCAAGGGCATTGGAGTCAGCGGCTTCATCGAGCCCATCCCCGAACAGGTGCGGGCAGCCGCCGACCTCGGCTTTCACGCCGTCGAGCTGTGGACCGGCGAGTATGCCCATGCCCGAACGCCGAAGCAGATCCAGACCGCCCTATTCCGCCTGACCGAAGCCATCGACGTCGGGATCGACGCGGGCCTCATCGTTCACGGTGGACATGGGCTCACCTACACGAACATCGGGCCGGTGGCGGCCCTCGAGGGATTCACCGAGTTCAACATCGGGCATTCCATCATCGCCCGGGCGGTTTTCGTCGGGCTGCGCGAGGCGGTCAGAGAAATGAAAGCCCTCGTCTCACCGCGTCAGCACGAGTAGCAAGGGAGAACAACGTGTTCAAAGGAAGCATGGTCGCGCTGATCACGCCGTTCAGGGACAACCAGGTGGATTACAAGACCCTGGACGCGCTGGTCGACTTCCACGTGGAGGCCGGCTCCGACGTCCTCGTGCCCTGCGGCACGACCGGCGAGAGCCCCACCCTCAGCCATGAGGAGAACAACCAGGTCATCGCCGCCATCGTCAAGCGTGCGAAAGGGCGCATTCCCGTGATCGGCGGGACCGGCTCGAACTGCACCGAGGAGGCCGTCGAAATGACCCGGGCCGCCATGAAAAATGGAGCCGACGGGTCGCTCCAGGTGGCCCCCTACTACAACCGCCCGACGCAGGAAGGGCTGTTCCGGCACTTCGCCACGATCGCCAAGGCCGTCGCCTTCCCGCACATTCTCTACAACATTCCGGGACGCTGCGGCGTGGAGATCTCCATCGACACGATGGTTCGCCTGCGCAACGAGTGCCGGAATATCGTGGCGGTCAAGCACGCGACCGGCTCGATGGACGGGGCCAGCGAACTGATCAGCCGGACCGATCTCGGCGTCATCAGCGGCGATGATTCGATGACCTTGCCGATCATGGCGATCGGCGGGGTTGGCGTGATCAGCGTGCTGGCCAACATCGTCCCGAAGGACGTCAAAGCCATGTGCGACGCCGCCCTCAAGGGCGACTGGCCGACCGCCCGCCAGTGGCATCTCAAGATGTTCAAACTCGCCAAAGGCCTCCTGACGCTCGAGGTCAACCCCATCCCCATCAAGACCGCGATGGCGATGGCCAAACTCATCCCCTCCGACGAGATGCGCCTGCCGCTCACGCCGATGGCCCCCGCCAACCGCGAAAAGCTCCAGGCCGCCCTGAAGGAGTATGGGATCCTGTGATCAAGGGAACCAATAACGATCCCACGTCGGGTACCAGACTCGGTACTCGCGGGCGTGCCGGAGGGGAGAAATGACCAATGCCTGATAACGAATGTCTAATGAAAACCGCTTGAGAATCCTTCCTGGACATTGGGTATTCCGTCATTCCTTAGACATCGGGACCTGGACATTGGTCATTCTCTCACAACCGTAAACCATCACCGAGGGAATGAACCATGACCCCGCGCGAGCGTATCCTGAAGGCGATCAACCACGAAGTCCCCGACCGCGTCCCCATCGACCTCGGCGGATTCCAGACCGGCATCCACAAGGGGGCTTACGCCGCGCTCATCAAGCATCTCGGCATCCGCGACGAGACGGCGATCCTCGATCCCGTCCAGCAGCTCGCCAAGCCCTGCGAGGCCGTCCTCGAACGATTCCGCGTCGATACGCGATACCTCTGCGCCCACGCGCCCGAAAGCTTCAAGGGCGGTATCCGACGGAATCGCCGCGATGGCCGCCTCTGGCACGATCTGACCGACGAGTTCGGCGTCGTCTGGTCCATGCCCGACGATCAACCGCTCTACATGGACATCTCGCACCACCCGCTGGCTGACGCCACGATCGACGATCTGGCGGACCACCCATTCCCCAAGGGCGACGACCCGACCCGGTTCACCGGGGTCCGCGAGCAGGCCGAGACGCTCCGCCGCGAGACGACCTACGCGATCTGCACGGGCATCGGCGGCGTGGTCTACGAATACTGCTGGTAC
>JAPKGY010000185.1 GCA_026647385.1 Phycisphaerae bacterium
TCTTATGACGAAATTGTGAAGTCCTACGAAAAGTTCATTCCCGAAGCGGATCGCCCCCAGGAGAAGAAGCCCGGTGCGGAAGATGCCAAAGCCGGGGGAGGAGGAGGGCTGCTCGCCGATGGGACTGAGCCTGTGGATCAGATCTTGGCCAAGGCCCAGTGCATTGTTTGCCATACCATCCCGGGCATCCCCGGCGCCACAGGCGCTGTTGGGCCTAAGTGACAAATGCCCATCCGAGCAAGGCCAGCGCCACTCCCATGCCCACCGATGCGATCAGCAGAAGCGGCTTGCGGCCCGCTCGATCCACAATCCAGATCGCCACGAGAGTAAAGAGGACGTTAACCACGCCGATCGCCACCGTGGAATCGAGCGACTGCTGTGTTGCCTGCTGCGCGTTCTTGAAAATCTCAGGCGCGTAGTACATGACGATATTAATCCCCGTGATCTGCTGCAGAATCGCCAGCCCGATGCCGACTATCAGGGGCACACGCATGGCGGGATCGAGCAATTGTCCGAGGCTCTCTTCCTGTTCGAGGTCCAGTGCGTCCTGAATCTCTGAAACCTCTTGCCGGGCATGCGTGACGCCCCCTACTCGGGCGAGAACGACCTCCGCCGCCTCCCGCCGGCCACGCTTCATCAGCCAACGTGGACTCTCGGGCAGAGTACCCAAAAGCAACAGAAAAACCACGGCCGGAAATGCCCCCGATCCGAACATCCACCGCCACCCGACAGCTACGTTCCAGGCCTCGTTCCCCAAGGCTGCTACCCGCGCGTTGACGAAGTAAACCACGAGCATTCCGAACACGATTGCAAACTGGTTTATGGAGACAAGCCGCCCACGAAGCCGCGCGGGGGCAACCTCGGAGATGTACAAGGGACAGATAAGCGACGCGATGCCGATGCCAACGCCGCCCAGCATCCGAGCAATCACCAGTTCGGTGACGCTACGGGGAATCGCGGCCCCCACCGCCGAGAGCGTGAACAGCACCGCGGACAAGAGCATCGCCTTCTTGCGTCCGAACCGATCGCTTACATACCCGGCAATCGACGCTCCGAGCATACAGCCAACCAGAACACTGCCCGCCGCCCAACCCTCCATGATGGGATCCAGTTCAAATCGCTGCCGAAGAAACCCGATGGCCCCCGAGATGACCCCCGTGTCGTACCCGAAGAGCAGTCCGCCCAGCGCCGCCACCAGCGTCAACAGCAGAACGTAAAGTGTGCTGCCGCCGTCCGCCGTCGTGTTCATGCCCCTATCCTGGTTCCGCATGACCTGCTGCCTCTCCGACCCGTGACGGTTCCTGCCACCCTGGCGTTCAATGTGCCGAACGCACAATAGCGGTCCGGGTCGGATTTGTACACGGTTTCGCGGATCACGCTTCGGCGGAACCCACAACCAGGGCCCGAAAGCGAAGAGCCAGCGCCTCCGCGTTGAGCCGCGACCCGAAGGGGAACGCTCACCGGAACCCATCCTCTATTACCGCCGGATGCGGCCAAGGTTATACTCCCACCTCCGAAAGATCCGCCGGACGCCGGGTACCGCGCCGGAACATTCGCCGTGTGTCAGCCGACCGCGCGCGGGGCGTGCCTCAAGCCCGACGACCCCCGGGATCGAGCGAGTCACCCATGGCCGATCCAACCCGAAAACCCGCGATCCTCCGCTTCGACGGGCTCTGCAAGCATTTCGCCGGGGTGACCGCCCTGTCCCACGTCAGCTTCGAGATCCGCCGTGGCGAGTGCCACGCTCTCATCGGCGAAAACGGCGCCGGCAAGTCCACCCTCGGCAGGATCGTGGCCGGCATTCACCCGCCGTCGGCCGGCACCGTTTACCTCGAAGGGAAAGCCGCCTGTTTCAACGTACCCCTCGACGCCGTGCGCGCCGGCATCGGCATGGTTCACCAGGAACTCTGCTTCTGCCCGAACCTGAGCGTGGCCGACAACCTCTGCCTGGGCAACCTGCCGACGCGGTTCGCCCTGCTCGACCGCTCCGCGATGCGCAGCCGGGCCCGGGCCATGCTCGCCGAAATCGGGGCCGACATCGACGTCGACGCCCCCATCGCCTCGCTCTCGACAGGCCAGGAGCAGATGGTCCAGATCGCCGGCGCCGTCGGCAGCGGCGCGAACATCATCGTCATGGACGAACCGACCAGCTCGCTCGCCTCCGCGGAGGCTGAACGACTCTTCGACCTGGTCGACCGCCTCAAGGCCCGCGGCACCACCCTCGTGTACGTTTCGCACCGCCTCGAGGAAATCTTCCGACTGTGCGACCGGGTCACCGTTCTCCGCGACGGCCAACACATCGAGACCGCGCCGATCGCCGACATGACCATGGACCGCATCGTCCGCCTGATGATCGGCCGATCCGTGGACGAGTACTTCCCAAAACATCTGTCCGCCGCTGTCGGGGCGGAACGATTGCGCGTGGAGGGCCTGACCTCGCCCGGCCGATTCCAGAACATCACCTTTTCGGTCCGCGCCGGCGAGGTCGTCGGCTTGGCGGGCCTGGTCGGCGCCGGGCGCAGCGAAATCGCCCGGGCCGTCTTCGGCCTGGACCCCCACGCGTCCGGCGGAATCCACGTCGATGGCAGACCCGTCGCCGTGCGATCCCCGCGCCAGGCGATGAGCCTCGGCATCGGCTACCTGCCCGAGGACCGCAAAACCCAAGGCCTCATTCTTCAAATGGGCGGCCGGGCCAACCTCACGCTCCCCATCCTCGATCGGCTCAGCCGGTTTGGCTTCGTTCGTACCACCGCGGAACGCGCCCTGACCCGCGCTTTCTTCGAACGCCTGCGCGTCCGCGCGTCGCACATGGATGCGCCCGTGTCCTCGCTCTCGGGCGGCAATCAGCAAAAGATCGCCTTGGCCAAGTGGCTGGCCTGCCAGTGCGGAATCCTGCTCATCGACGAGCCCACCCGCGGTGTCGACGTCGGCGCCAAAGCCGAAATCCACGCCCTCATCGATGAGCTCGCCCGAAAGGGCTCAGCCATTCTGCTCATCTCTTCCGAACTGTCCGAAGTGCTCAATCTCTCCACGCGCATCGTCGTCCTGCGCGAAGGACGCCTCATGGGCGAACTGCCGCGCGAGCAAGCCAAACAGGAAACGGTCATGCGACTGATGGCCGGCGTAACCGGCACACTGGCCCAACCCAACAAAACGCTTGGCCAGCATGGGTAATACGGCACCAAATCGGAGCGAAGGAGTGCGGAGTCCCGCCAAAAAGTCGAGGGGCGCCAACGCGATCGATACCGTAACCATACGGCGCTTGCTCGTTACACCTACCTTGTATTACTGGTAACTCAAACTGACCGATTCGTGGAAAGATGAGCCACGGGCTTCTGCGCTCGTCGCCGCCGCGACCTAAAGCCCGCGGCTCTTCAGAGTTACGGAACTCCGACGGATGCAATCGGTCAGTTTGAGCTGGTGATGATCGTGCATGACCTGCGGATGCTGGACCACCGGACCGGTCGGCGGACAGATCACCCCGAACGACGAATCCGGCGCCTCTTGCCCTGCGGCGGAAACGTCGTTCGTGGAAGGACGGGCCTGAGCCACACGCACCTGCTCCATGCACCAGAGGCATCCACCCACTAACGCGATCGACAGGAACACGCGATTTCGACTTGCGACCACACAACACCTCCCGATGCCGTTCGGGACCGATCAGCCCGCGGGCTGTCGGCGAAATCCGTTCCCAGCCGGCCGACTCAACTCATGCCGACCGAAAGCGGGGTGTTTACCTTGAAGGAAACGCCCTGTCAAGTGTCGAAACCCGAAGGAATCGTGGACTGCGGGAGCTGTGGGGTGCCCCGCGCGTACGCGCGGGGCGTGTTGCCTCGCTAGCCAGGCGTCGATTCAGTCCCCTCACCCCGCCAAACAGCGCTCGATGAACCGGTTGACCTGTTCGGCATGGGTCAGGTTGATCAAATGCCCACCCCCAGGCACCACTTCATCGGGACAAACGCCCTTGAGGGGAATAATCCGGTCGATCTGGCCGTGGATGTGGCGGCTGGGGCACGGCAAAGTCGGGCGACCGGCCCATCTCAGGATCATCCTGCCGGCCCCTCGCAGCAGCGGCACCGGAACGTCGTGCGACATTACCCGGACCAGCTCGCGCTGCTCGTCGTCGAGGGACTCCAACTTGGACATGATTCGGCTGCTCGCCCCGCAACGCATGCGAACCAGGCCGTCCGGGACAAACCGGGCAACGCGTTCCACCCACCAGTAGTAGCGCGGGATGGCAGCGTTGCTTCGGCAAGTGGCTATGAGGATCGCACATCGGGCCGGACACATCATGGCCAGTTCGGCCGCGACCATGCCGCCGAACGAGACTCCCCCCACCACGCACGGCTCCGTCAACCCCAGCATCTCCTTCAAGCGGGCCGCGTACGCGGGGAGGTCCTCTTCAGGCTTGGGAATGGGCATCGAGGGCACTTCGAAATCGAATCCATACGCGCGCTGCGGACCGAAGAGACGCTCGTCGGCTCCCATTCCCGGGATCAGAATGAATCGTTCCTGAGGCACGGCCACAGTAATAACATCGGTCGAGGAAAACGCAAGGGCCTTTCACCGGCGGCGTCGGCCGCAAGCCGCGGCACGGGACGCATGTCCCCCCGCTCGCCCCGTTCCGCTACAATGAGGCCATGGCAACGACGGATCGACGCATCCTCGTGATTGAAACCTCCAGCCGACGGGGTGCCGCGGCACTGGCCGACGAGCGCGGCATGGTCGTGGCCGAAAACCTGCCCGGTACCGTACGCCACGCCGGTGAGCTTCTGCCCGCGATCGATCGAATGCTGAAAGAGCAGGGTTGGCGACCGGATACCCTGACCGAGGTGTTCGTCTCCATCGGCCCGGGCAGCTTCACCGGCCTGCGGGTCGGGGTGACCGTCGCTCGAACGCTTGCCTGGTCGCTCGGCGCGCGGGTGGTGGCTGTCCCCACCGTCGATGTCCTCGCCCTCAATGCCCTGCGGGCCGATCCCCCCCCGACCCGACTGGCCGTCGTGCTCGACGCCAAGCAATCCCGTGTATTCGCCGCCGCGTTCGACCTCCGCGGCGGCCGTTGCCACAAAACCATCGACGCCCACATGGTCGAACCCCGCGTGTTCCTGTCACGCTGCCCCGGCCCCCTGGCGGTCCTCGGCGAGGGGATCCCCTACCATCGCCAGGCCATCGATGAGTCCGGCGCGCAAGTACTGCCGGAGGAATTGTGGTGCCCTCGGCCGGAACATGTTTATCTCGTGGGAAAGGGCATGGCGGATGCCGGACAGTTCACTCCCGGTGGCGACTTGCTGCCCCTCTATATCCGCAGGCCGGAGGCCGAAGAGAAGTGGGAGAAGCTCCACGGTCCCGGTGGCCGGCGGGTCACGTGATCTCGTGCCGAGGTCGTCGCTCAAAGTCACGGCGCGCCGGCCGCGCCTCCTCCGCGCGGGCCGCGCCGCTTCCGCGCAGGCCGCGCCGCTTCCGCGCAGGCCGGTAGGAACACGTGCGGAAACCCCATCAGGCCGGCCCGGGGGCTAATCCAGCTGATTATCGAGCCAGTCGAAGAAGTCTCCCACGTCTTCCACGTCGTCCAGTTGCGGGTTGCCTTCAATCTCGTCGGCGGCGTCTCGCAGAAGGTTGGCGGTACACGAACCCGCCGAGTTGGCGAACAACATCGCTCCGCTGCAAACCAGCGGCAGCCAGACCAAAATGCGTTTGAACATCAGCCTACCCCCGTTCACAGGATTTCCAGAGGTCGAGATCTCCCGTCAGACCAAGTATCGGCCGACCGTCGTGAAAGGGATGAGTCGACGGGACCGATCCGGGAGGCGCTTTGGCCGCGAAGATGGCCGGGAAAGCACGCAACATACTGAAAATAATAACCTTACGCCTATCGAGCCAATTCGAGGAGTTGCGCCCAAGGGCCGGATCGGCGGATCAGGCCACGTTCATCATCAGGCCAAGTGAGCCAAGGGGGTCGGGGCAGCCAGCCAACTGACGGTGACGGGCTGGCCGTTGTCCGTACCAGGCTTGATGGCCTGGAAGAGCGCATCAACCAGGGCAACCGAAAGGTCGTTAAGCCCCTCCCAAATAATGGTTTGCACCTCGGTGTTATCGCAGCCCACGAGGCAGCTCAGCAACAAGCCAGCCACCAGGGTGAGGGTCAGCAAACCGGAGCCGAAAGCGTTTCCGCGCGTGTGACGGAATGTCATTGGATCACTCCCTACAAAAGACTGCCCGTAAGCAGCGAACGATGGCCGGCCCGGCGGCTAGGCACCCCCCATTATACCCGCGAGGGAGTGTACGGTTAACCGCACCGCTGGAGAACTCCGTACCTGCCCGGAGTCGACCGCGCCGGGGAACACCCCATTTCATCGGGAATCCGTCGATAATTCTAAACTCATAGGTAGTAAAGTTTTAGGC
>JAPKGY010000186.1 GCA_026647385.1 Phycisphaerae bacterium
GACGGCGTGTCCATCCAGAACTGCACGCTGGAGAACAATCAGGCCGGCCAGGACGGCGGAGCCATCCACGCCGATCGCATCACCGCTGGTAAAACCCTCTTCATCGTCGGCTGCGGTTTCGGCGAAAACTCCGCCGGCGAAAACGGCGGCGGAATCTGGTGCGACGGGACCGAAGTCTCCCAGGTCGAGTTGACCGCCAACACCGCGGGCCGGCGCGGCGGAGGCATCTACGCCAATCACAGCCAAATCTCTTCCGGCTACCTCGCCGGCAATCGAGCCGGGACCGCCGCACAACCCGCCTACAGCGAAGGGGGCGGCATCTACCTGCAGCAGACGAACGTCGCGAACTGCCAACTCACCGGCAACGAAGCGATCGAAGGGAACGGCGGCGGCATCTACGCCCAGGGCAGCCTGTCCGATACCGCCGTGCCGCCGGTCATCACCGACGTATACGCCGCTTATAACTCAGCCAAGAACGGCGGCGGCCTGGGGGGCGATCTCGAGGTCCACGTCTTCAGCTCGACGTTCGAGGCCAACGAGGCTTCCTATCGCGGCGGGGGCATCGACGCGCTGCGCGGCCCGCTCGTCAGCCTCTGCTCGATCGCGGATAACTCCGCACAGGAAGGCGGCGGCGCCCGAATCGCCCAAGGCAGCATCCTGTCGTCCACCATCCTGCGCAACGATGCCACCCGCGTCGGCGGCGGGCTCCACCTGTTCGAAAGCTCCGCCCGGAACTGCACGGTCGGCAGCAACACCGCAGCCACCGAAGGCGGAGGAATCTGGACGGGCGTCGGCTGTTCGATCGCCGATTGCGCGATCACCTACAATACACTCACCGACACGACGGCGACGGGCGGTGCGGGACTCGCCTGCCACGGGGCACCCGCGCTCAGCGGCCTCACCATCCGGAACAACACGCCGACCAACTGCAATTCGGATTGCCCGTGCCCATCGCCGTAATGGGGGCGAGGCCGGCGTCCCGAGTCGCCAGGGGCCGGCCTCGCACAAAGGGGAGAGAGGAGAAGTCTATTCAGAGCCCTCACTCGGCGGAGCGGGCTCGGGTGCTTCCGCCAGCCGGGGCCTTTCCACTCGTTGCAGCAGGCTCTCCTTGAACCAGCTCAGCGCAGCCGCCCCGATCAACAGCACGAAAGCACCCGCGACCACCGCCCACTCCGTCGCCCGCGGACCCGTCGCCAGCGTGCGTACCGCAACAAACGCCAGGTGCGACGCCCCCGCCACCATCGCAAGGATTCGGTACCCCTCCGCCAGCCTGCACACGTGTACGAGCATCATCGCCGCCACAACGGCCACACCGTGCATCCGGGCGTACCAGCGCACCGCCTCATCAAAGTCGTGCGTCCATGCCACGATCATCAACAGCGCCACCGGCCAGGCCGCCTGCGCCCAGCGCGGCGCCCGCTCCAGCAGATGCAGTGCGATCAGCCAGCTCCATCCGCCGACCAATCCGATGATCAGCGTGTCCCCGGCCATGCGATCCCAAAGCCAGAGCGTCACCGCCGCCTGATGAATCACCAGCGCAGCCACACCCTCCATCGCCGACCGCCGCACGACGGCCGAAACCGCCAAATAGATCGCAGCCGCGTAGAACAACACGACCAGAACGTCCCGCACCGACGCATACTCATCCGCGACCGCGGGCATGCGTACCCCGGCGGCGCTCAGGAGCTTCGCGAAACGCAAGGCCGCCGCCACCGCCGCCGCACTGCCCACGTGGAACAACGTCGCCCGCCTCAGCCGCAAGCCGCCGAACCACCAGGCAACCGCCGCAAGCGCGAGCATGACCGCCAACGGCTCGCTGAGCCAGACGGGAAGCAGGCGTGTGGGCACCTCCGATGCGAAGGAATCATACGCAAACACGATCGCCGCCAGCGGCCAGACCGCCGCGGCCGCAACCCATCGCCAATCGCGCACCTTCAGCAGGGCCAGCACCTCCATGCCGACGACCGCGGCCGCGACCATCAGCGGCGATGCGTAAAACAGCTTCGCATGTGCGAAATAGGCATAGTTCATCGCAACGAGGTGTGCGGCCGTCGCGACGATCGCGGTCGCCGGCAGGGCCAGTACTGCGGGCAGGCTTGCCCGCGCACCGGCCGTCGCCTCCCATCGACGCCAGGCCCGCCTCGCCGCCGGTATCGCAAGCAGCGCGATGCCCGCGACCAGCCACCAGGCTGCGTACAGAAACAGCTCGTTCCCGCCGTGCATCTCCTCCGGAATCCGCACGAGCGGCGGCGTCGCCACTAGCAACGCGATGCACGCTCCCGCCGCCGCCTGCGATATCAGTCCAAACCGCAGGCCCAGCACCCGCCGCACCACCGCCATTTCCGCCAGCGTGACCAGCCCCGCCGCCACCGCCGCGATCAGACCCAGTTCGGCTCGATGCGCGGTCAATTCCGCCGTCGCCGCCAACGGCCCCGTCCAGAACAGCGCCGCCACGAGCAGGATCGACGGCTCGTCCTCCCGCGAACGGTGCGACCGGTGCAGCACGATCAGAATCGTCGCCACCGCCCACTCATAGGCCTGGAGCACGCCCAGGGTCATCAGGATCAACCCCAGGTCGCCCGCCCGCGCATGCGGATGGACCAGGAGCAGCCGTGCACCCTCCGCCATGCACGCCGCGCTCAGCAGGTACATCGGGTTGTGCCGCAGAAACCATTCCCACGCCCGCCACAATCGGCTCGGCCCGTCCGCCATCATGGGCCACCTCCCGCGCCGCTCGCTCCGCCCGCGCGGCGCATCTCGCCCGCCCCCGCGCACGCGCCCCCGCCCCCGCGTCAGCGATGCACGGGCCATGCCCGGATCAGATTGTCCACCAGATGAACGGAAGGTGGGCGGCCCTGGGAATGAATAATGGAATGATGGCGCTGTTCGGAACGATATCAGGTACCGCCACACTCCGCCTTCATTAAAACTCTATACACGTCGCAGCCAAGGTCAACCGGAAACCCGCAAAAACCTCGCTTTCCCCGGCCACCCTTCAAGAGCAACTACACCGCAGGGAGTGCTGGGTTTCAGGCTTCGTCGCGAATCAATTGAACCCCATTTCGTACCGCCCGCCCGCTCGGGCGTCGAACGATACGCATCCGTCCTCGAGCGAACGCGTCTCGATCGGGCGGCCTTCGGAAACGATCGACTTGATACTCTGGCCGGCCGGCACGCGCAGCTTGTACGTTCGATCCTGGTCGGCTTTCAACACCGCCGAGGTGAGCCGGCCGTCCTTCCACGCAACGTCAACCTGCAATCCGGTGCGGGCCCGCAAACCGCTCACCGAACCCGCGGGCCAGCGCTTCGGCAGCGCCGGCAGCAGACTCACCTCGCCCGCATGGCTCTGCAAGAGCATCTCGGCGATCGCCGCCGTCCCGCCGAGATTGCCGTCGATCTGGAAAATGTGCGGCGGGTGCAGGTCGAACAGATTGGCCTCGGTCGACTGGGTCAACAGGACCTTCAAACTGTCCGCCGCCAGATCCCCCTCCTCGAACCGGGCCCAGAACAACGCCACCCACGCCCGGCTCCAGCCGGTACCGCCCCCGCCGTGCTCGAGCCGTCGTTCCAGCGATGCCCGGACAGCCTTGGCCAGGTCCGGCGTTCCGCGCAACGTGATCTGGTTGCCCGGGTGGAACCCGTACAGGTGCGACATATGCCGATGACCGACCTCCTTCTCCTCAAAATCGACCAGCCATTCCTGTAACTGCCCGTACCGACCGACCTGCAACGGCGCCAGCTTCTTCAGTGCAGCCGCCAGCTTCGCCCGGAACTCCGCATCCACGCCCAGCGCTTCACCGGCCGCGATGCAGTTCGTCAACAGATCGTGTGCGATCTGGAGATCCATCGTCGCCCCGACGCACAGGCAGGCCTTCTTGCCCTCGGGCGTGAGGAACCAGTTCTCCGGAGAGTGGGACGGGTTCGTCACCAGTCGGCCTTGCGGATCCTCGACCAGAAAATCGAGCAGGAACTCGGCCGCCTCCTTCATGATCGGATACGCCCGCCTCTCGAGGAACACGCGATCCCCGCCGAACGCGTAATGCTCCCACAGGTTCTGACACAGCCAGGCGGCACCCATCGGCCAGAGGCCCCACACGCCGTCCGCCGGCACCGTGAATCCCCACACGTCGGACAGATGATGGGCCGTGAACCCCCGGCAGCCGTAGTGGACGCGCGCCGTCCTACGCCCCGGCTCGCGCAGCGAATCGAGATAATCCACCAGCGGCCGGGTGCACTCAGCCAGATTGGCCACCTCGGCCGGCCAATAGTTCATTTGCAGGTTGATGTTCAGATGGTAATCGCAGTTCCACGGCGGCTTCATCTCCTCACACCAGAGTCCCTGCAGATTCGCCGGCAATCCGCCCGGCCGGGAACTCGACAGCAACAGGTACCGCCCCATCTGGAAGTACAGCGCGACCAGACCGGGATCGTCGCCGCCCTTGCGCACGAGTTCCAGACGCTCGTCCGTGGGCAACACCCTCATCGCATAATCCGCGGGAGTCAGCGAAAGTTTCACGCGATCCATGGAGCGGCGCACATCCGCGGTCGACCGCTCGCGAAGTGCGTCGTACGACTCTCGCGCGGCCGCCGCCAATCGCTTCACGCAGTCCGCTTCCGGATCCCCGCCGCGATAGCTCGTCGCCGCCGCGAGCAGCAACGTGACGCGATCCGCGCCCGCGATGGTCAGGCTGTCCTTGTCCGCCTCGACGTGCCCGCCCTCGTTCAGAACCCGCACCCGGGCCTCAAAACTCATCCCTTTGCCGCCGTCGCAGCGACCTTTCAATACCAAACTGCTGTCGCCAGCCGACTCGCTAACGGCGTCCGCGGGCCGGGTCATTCGCACGGTCGTTGAAAGCCCCCCGGGCCGACTGCACGCGAGCCGTAGGACAAGAACCTGGTCCGGCGCGGAGGCAAATACCTCGCGCGTGTACTCCGCGCCGCCGACTCGATACCGCAGGCGACAAACACCGGTCCCAAGATCCAGTTCGCGGCGATACTCGGTTGCTTCCCTCCCGTCAGGCATTTCGAGGAACAGATCTCCCAGCGTCTGGTAGGGCTTGACCCGGGCGGGCGTCCCGAGCGAATGGGCCTTGGCAAACTCGTCCGCCTCGACGTAGCGCCCCTCAAACAGCATCCTCCGCAACTCCGGCAGGTGCTTGAGCGCCTCCGGGTTGTTCGGATCGATCGGCCCCCCCGACCACAGACTGTTCTCATTGAGCTGAATGCGCTCGCGCTCGATTCCGCCGAACACCATCGCCCCCAGCCGACCGTTCCCCACCGGCAACGCGTGCAGCCATTTCTCCGCCGGCTGGCGATACCACAAAACCAGGTCACCCCGATCGGCGGGCACTTCCGAGCCAACCAGACTCGGCGCCGTCGTGGCAACCGCGCACGCGCAGAGCATCAGACCGCGAGTATTCAACATGCCTCATCCTCCCGGACAGCGTGAAGACAGACCACGGTTCACACGGAAGCCAACGCCCGGCGCAGGTGCTCGACCTCCCGCTTGAGGATCGCCCCGCGCTGCTCCGCCGGGAATCGGCCGAGCGACTCGTTCTCGATGCACAGGTCGCCGCGGAATCCCCGCTCACGGAAGATGTCCGCCACCCGGGCAAAATCGATGTCCCCTTCGAACACCGGGCAACAATACTGGGCGTACTCCCAGCCGGTCTGCCGCTGCTTCTCCCGCTCGCGCGGGGGATACTTGATGCTCTTGGCATGCGTGTGGCAGGCGAGCGGGGCGAACTCGAAGTACAACTCGTAGAGCATCGAAAGTGGATACCCGAACCAGTAGAAATTGGCTGTGTCCAGCGTCACCCCGAAACGCGGATCGTCCACTTCGACCAGCAGCTTGCGCAGAGATCGCACATTGTTCGTGAAGCGGCCATGGTTCTCCACGCCGAAGCGGACCTTCGAACCGGCCGTCTCTTTCATCAGTCTGCGCCCCACCTCCGCCGCCAGCTTCATGAACTCGTTGTCGTCCTTGATCTCGCGGGGAACGACGTCGATGCGGATGGCCGGCACGCCCAACTCCACCGCCGCAGCCGCCACCTTCAACGTGAACGCGACCTCGCCGTCGGGGTCCTTGTCGTAACGCGTGCCCAGACAGAACGCGCTGATTTTCTTGTCGGCATCGGCAAACCGCTTGCCCAGGGCACGGATCGCCTCGGCATCGGCGATCGAGAACTTCTCGCCCGGCGCAAACAGATACGAACATTGCAGGTCCTGGGTCACGAAGACCTCGGCCCCATCCGCGTCGACCGCCTTCAGCGCCGACCAACTGTCCGCCGCGCCGGCCTCCGGCAGGTGTGCATCCCGCACGGTAACGGGACAAACCAGCTTGCCCGACGTAGGCCGGGTCGGACACACGCTCACCCTCGCCGCGCCTTCCGTTCCGCCAC
>JAPKGY010000187.1 GCA_026647385.1 Phycisphaerae bacterium
ACCTGATGCCGACGGTGTGCGATTGGACGGGCGTGCAAATGCCGGAGGGCGTCGAAGGCCGGAGTCTGAGCCGCGTGTTCGCCGGCGAGAAGGACGGGGTGCGCGATTTCGTCATCGGGCGATACGACGAGCGAACCGACCCGCGATTCCGCATGATCCGCACGGACCGTTACAAGCTGATTCGTTACCTCAAAGTCGACCGCGAGGAGTTGTTCGACCTCCAGGCTGACCCGCACGAAACGAAGGACCTTTCCGACGATCCCGCCGCGCAGAAAGTCCGGGCCGACCTGCGCGGGCGGCTCCGTCAGGTCATGGCGGAGCAGAAGGATGCAATAGGGCTGGCGGCGTGGAAGGAATAGCCTGCCGCCTCCGGAACAGTTCGCGACAAGCCCGGGAGGCATGACGAAAAGAGGTGAACAGGATGTCCATTAAAAGGCGTTGCACACTCAGGGCGTTTTCCGGCTGCGCATTGGCTATTATCCTGTCGATCGGTTGCGCCGCTCCGAGGTCCTTCTGCTTCGATGTCATCTCCGACAACCGGATGTACACGCCGCCGAAGCACGTGGGATCGGCCTATTTCGAGGGAGTCTGCGAAGCGATCCGGGACACCGGGCCGGGGGCGTTCATGATCGCCGTCGGCGACATCGATCCACCCGAGTTGACGTACACCACCGTCCAGCGAGTACTCGCGAACGGCTACATCTGGTATCCGGTGGTGGGGAATCACGAACTGGGCAAGCCGGAGTACATGGACTGGCTCCGCGCGTACAACGCGGGCGGGCGCAAGCTGCCGAACATCGTGCGCGCCGGGCCGCCGGGCGCGGTCGAGACGTGCTACTCGTTCGACTACGCCCACGCCCATTTCGCGATCATCAATCAGTACTACGACGGCCAGCGCGACGACGTGGAGGGCGGAACCGTCAGCGACGCGCTCTATCAATGGCTCAGCGACGACCTTGCCGCCACCGACAAACCGATCGTATTCGTGGTCGGACACGAGCCGATCATCGCCATGCCGGACATGGACACGGGTCGGATCCGTCACCAGGGCGATTCGCTGGACGAAGATCCGAAGGCCGCCCACCGGTTCTGGTCGCTGCTTCGCAAACACAACGTCGTCGCCTACCTCTGCGGGCACACCCACAACACCTCGATCGCCCGGATCAACGGCCTGTGGCAGATCGACTCCGGCCACGCGCGCGGAATCGGCGATAAGGGGGCCCCCAGTTCCTTCGTGCGCATCCGGGTGACCGGAAACGACGTGACCTGCAACGTCTATCGCAGCGCGCAGGCCGACCAGGAGCCCTATCGCATAACCTACAGCGAACAGCTGCGTCAGGAGGGAGAGGAGGACAGTCTCCGGGCCTCTCGCACACCCTCTTAGGCCGGCGGCTTACGCACGCGCCGCAGAACGAATCGGGCGGAGAGCACCACCCCCACGACCAGGGGCGACACGACAAAGATCATGGCCACCGCGTCGAACGGGCCGGCGGTGCGATGATAACTCGCCTTGAAAAGCAGATATCCCGTGTAGCAGGCGTAATAGAGCAGAAAGAATACCCCTTCCGAGCGTGAGATGACTCCGCCGGTAACAAAGATCGGCAGGCAGGCGGCAGCGACGGCGATCATGACCGGCAGATCGAAGCGCAGAGCGTCAGCCTTGACCGCCAGGCCGGCGGGGGAAACGGCGGCCGCCAGCCCCGCGACCAGAAGTATGTTGAAGATGTTGCTGCCCACCACGTTGCCCACGGCGATGTCGCGCTGGCCACGGATGCCCGCGACGACGGATGTGGCGATCTCCGGCAGCGAGGTGCCGACCGCCACGATGGTCAGACCGATGACCAGCTCACTCATCCCCAGGAGTCGGGCGATCGCAACCGCTCCCTTGACCACCGTGTCCGCCCCAAGCAGAAGCACGCCCAAGCCGACGACCGCCGTCGCCAAGGAAAACAACCACGGTCTTCGGCGCGGCGGAGAAGCAGGATGCCCCTTCAGTATCTCAGCCGGTGGAGGCGATTGCGGCATCTCCCTACGACTCACGCGAATCGTCCAGCCCGTGTAGACCAGACATCCGACGGCAAGAACCACTCCGTCAAGCCGGCCTAATCGGCCATCCAGGCTCACCAGGAGCAGCAGCACCGAGACCGCGATCATCAAGGGGACATCCCAGCGAACCAGCTGGCGCGAAACACCCAGGGGGGCCGCCAGGGCGCACAACCCGAGAATCAGCAGCACGTTGCAGATGTTGCTGCCGACCACGTTTCCCAGGGCGATGTCGTCCGATCCTCTCATCACCGACCCGACGCTGACCGCCAGTTCCGGTGAACTCGTGCCGTATGCCACCACGGTCAGCCCGATCACGAGCGGGGACACGCCTATGAGCATCCCCAGCCGGGACGCACCGCGAACAAACAGCTCCGCCCCGACGACCAACAACACCAACCCGAGCAGGAAGCCGATAACACTCAAGACGCTCATGCCTTAAAGGCCCTCTCGTTGTCGCAGCCATGCCCCCACCCAGGTGAGCGGGGCACGACCTCAGGCAGTATAATGAACCCGGCGGGTGAGGAAACCCTGGTCCATCCGGGAAAGACCGACTCCCCCGGGAGCTCACTCATGACCTCGCGCGAGCGAATTCTGGCGGCCGTCGAACACCGCGAGCCCGACCGCGTTCCCATCGACTGCGGGGCCATGCGGTCCACCGGCATTCAGGCCATCGCCTACAACCGGCTCAAAAGCCACCTCGGCGTCAAAACCGGACATACCCGCGTTTACGACTTCGTTCAACAGCTTGCCGAGCCAGAGGACTTCTACCTCGAGAGCTTTGGCGTCGATGCGATCAACGCCGGCCGGTCGTTTCCGCACACCGGTTGGCGGGAATGGGCCCTGCCGGACGGGTCGCCGTGCGAGGCGCCCGACTACCTCGATCTCCGAAAAGAGGTAAACGACTGGTTCGTATACGACAACCAGACGCTCGTGGGACGGATGGCCGGCGGCACAACATACTTCAGCCAGACCTGCTGGCCTTTCGAGGACGACGACTGGTTCACCCGACTCGACCAGTTGCCGCGGGTGATGGGCTCGGTCATCTGGGCGGGCATTCCGGAGCCGATGTACGCCAAGGGGCACAGCCCGGCCAATCTTCAGCGCATCGCCGATCACCTGAAACACCTGCGAGCAACCCAGGACCGGGCAATCATGCTCGCTCTCGGCGCCAATCTCTTCGAATGGGGCACGTTTCTGCGGCGGATGGACAACTTCCTGCTCGACCTGGCCGGCGACCGCCCAAAGGCTGAAGCGCTGCTCGACCGGCTCGTCGAGAGTCATCTTGCCGGCTTCGACCGAATCCTTCCACTCGTCGCGGGCTACGTCGACATCGTACAGCTCGGCGACGATCTGGGAATGGAGAAGGGCCCGTTCATGTCCCCGCGCATGTACCGCGAGATCTTCATGCCGCGGCACCGGACCCTGGTCACCCACATCAAGAAGGCGCATCCGCACCTCAAGGTCTTCCTGCACAGCTGCGGCTCGATCGCCGCGCTGCTGCCCCACATCATCGAAGCGGGCTTCGACATCATCAACCCGGTGCAGATCTCGGCCCGCGACATGGAACCGGCGCGGCTCAAGAAAGACTTCGGCAGGGATATCACCTTCTGGGGCGGCGGCTGCGACACGCAGAAAGTCCTGCCGCGCGGCACGCCGAAGGAGGTCCAGGAGCACGTCCGGCGCAATCGGGATATCCTCGGTGCGGGCGGCGGATTCGTGTTCGCGCCCGTCCACAATATTCTGGCGGAAGTGCCGCCGGAAAACGTCGTCGCCCTGTACGAGGCGGCATTGTTTGAGTGATCGGATCCGCGGGCAAGGCCGGCGCGTACCGCGGATCGACGGGTTCGGAGGCTCCGGTGGCAGCACTGAAGGTCGGACTGATGGGCTTGGGCCGCGGCGGGCTGCGGATCGCCCGCACCCTGGCGGACAGTCCGTGGTGCAAGCTGGCGGCGGTGGCCAGTCTGCAGTCGAAACGCATCGAACGGTTCAAGAGCAGCTACCCCCACGTCGCGGCCTTCGACGATTACCGATCGTTGATCGTCTCCGTCCCCCTGGACGCGCTCCTCGTCGCGGTCCCACCCTATTCGCGGCTGAAGTATCTGCCCCTGGCGGCCGAACGCGGAATCCCGGTGTGGATGCTGACGCCGCCCGCCCGGCGGTTCGACGAAGGCCTCGAGTTGCTCGACGCTTTCGAAAAAACGGACTGCCCGATCGTGGTCGCCCGTAACTGGGGGATCGAGCCGGCCCTTCAACCCGAGGCGATCGGCCTGAAGGAAATCGGACGCTGCTTTCTTGCACGCGGCAGCATCACCACGTGCGGCGAAGCCGACCTCGACTGGCGCGGCGATTCGAAGCGGGCGGGCGGAGGCGCCCTGCTCTACCAGGGGTACCCCATCCTGGACACGCTCGTTCAGGTCATGGGGCTGCCAAGCACGGTGTATGCCCGAACCGCGGGCGTCTCCCGCCCGGGCACCCGATTCCCATACGATACCGAGGACACCGCCGCACTCATCTGCCACTTCGCGGGCGGCGGGATCGCGGTCGTCAGCGTCTGCTGGACGGTCGGCCCCCAGCACGAAACGCTGGATCTGCACGGACTCGGCGGGTCCATCCACATCGACAGCAACAAGGTGGAAATCCGCGACCGGACCGGCGAAATCGAGATCCACCGCCTGCTCCGCTCGGAGAACGATCTCCAGCCGCAGATCGAGGCGTTTCTCAGCGAGCTGGCGGCCTCCTCGCGCCGCTTCAACAGCACACTTCGCCACCACTTGCCCACGCTCGCGCTCATCGAGGCGGCCTACCTGTCCGCGCAGACCAGTCAGCCGGAAAGCCCCGGCACGATCCTCCGCATGCACGACGTCAGGGAAACGACTCCTCCAGGCACGAGATGACCATGGTTCGCGTGAATCTGCTCATGGGTTGCACGGCCTGCGGCAAAAGCGCGGTTGCCTTGGAGTTGGCGCGAAGACTCCAGGGCGAAATCGTGTCCGTCGACTCGATGAAGATCTATCGCCGAATGGACATCGGAACAGCCAAGCCGACCGCTGAGGAGCAACGCGAGATCCCCCACCATCTGATCGACATCCTCGAACCAAGCGAGTCCTACAGCCTGGGGCGATTCATCGAGGACGCGGACGCGGCAATCCGTGCAATCGACGCCCGCGGTCGACCGGTAATCGCCGAAGGCGGCACGATGATGTTCGTACGCGGCCTCACGTCCGGTGTATTCGAAGGCCCGCCGGCCGATCCGGGCTTTCGTCGCCAACTGCGGGAGCGTGCGGCCCGGGAGGGAACCGTCGCTCTGCACGCGGAACTCGCCCGCATCGATCCCGGGGCGGCGGCGCGAATCCATCCAAACGACCTGCGACGCATCGAACGCGCCTTGGAAGTCTACCACGCCAGCGGCTCTCCGATCAGCCGGCTGCAGACCCAGTGGGAGAGTGAGTCGACGGGCCGCTATGACTGCCGGATCGTCGCGATCCGTCGCGATCGGGAGGACATCGCGCGAAGGATCAACCTCCGCGTGAAAGCGATGATTGACGCGGGCCTCGTGCGGGAAGTGCAGGCGCTGCTGGACGGGCCGGGCGGGATCGGCGAACAGGCCGCCCAGGCGGTGGGCTACGCCGAGATCATCCGACATCTTCGCGGCGAATCCTCCCTCGAGGAAGCCGTCGAGCAGATCAAGATCAACACGCGACGTCTGGCGAAAGCGCAGCGAACGTGGATGCGGCGCATGCCGGGTACACGATGGGTGGACGCCGAAGCGGGGGCGACCACCGCGCAACTGGCCGACCGGGTGCAGAAACTCTGGGAATCCTGATGGGAACCGCGGGGACGCGAGCTGGCCACGTTCGGATCGGTTCCAGCTCCGGTTTGAGTCACGCTCCCCTTCGGGTCGCGGCTAAACAAGAGCATGTCCCCGCCCCGAGAACACGTGCTACAACGCCGGGAACGGATGCTCCAGCGCCGAGAGCGGGCGTTACAGCGCCGGGAATGAATGCCGTGGCGCCGGGATCATCAGGTATCAGTGCCGCGGATTCATGTATTCACCGAGCAGGGCTCGGGTGTGGACAACGGCGCAGCGTTTGAGGGAGGTGGGCTCGTATCCTCCCTCCAGCACGCTCACGAGTCGGCCCGCGCAGAAGCGGTCGGAGATCAAGGCCAGATCGCGGGTCATCCAGTCGAAAGACTCCGGCACGAGGTTGATGTCCGCGGTCCGGTCCTCGCCGGCCACGTCGAAGCCCGCACTGATGAGCAGGCGTTTGATCTGGACGGGCGAACCTATCGCTTAGAGGCGCTGGAAGAAGCCAACGAACTTTTCATTATTTTCTCAGACGAA
>JAPKGY010000188.1 GCA_026647385.1 Phycisphaerae bacterium
TTCCATCGGCATGCTGGTCTTGAGCGTGGCCACCCCGGTGCTGATGGTGCGCCGGGTGGACGTGGATCGCGTCGTGCCGCCGGCGGCCGTCGCGGGGCGGCCCTTCACGATGGTCTACTTGGTTCGGTGCCGGCGGCGGTGGGGGGCGTGCTGGGGGCTGACCATCCGGGAGGCGCCGAGTTCGCCGAGGATCGCGGATCTGCCCCAGGCGTTCATCGAGCGGGTGGGCCGCGACGGCGAGGAGCGGGTCGAACTGTTGGCCTGCTGCCCGTTCCGCGGGCGCCTGCGGTCCAACGCCATCCGGGTCACCTCCCGTTTTCCCGTGGGCTTGTTCACCTGTTCGGTGGAACTGCGTCGTCCTCTGGAGCTGGTCGTCTATCCGCAGGTGGGTCGCTTGCGAACGGATCTGCTGCGGAGCGTCGGGGACTCCGACAGCCGGGCCGAGAAGCATGGGCGGGAGCGGCGGGCCGAGGATGAGTTTGCCGGGGTCCGCGAATTCCGCGAGGGCGACAATTACCGCTGGATTCACTGGCGACGATCGGCGCACGCGGGCGAACTGGTCGTTCGGGAGTACCTGCCGCGACAGGCGAGCCAGCTCATCGTGCTGCTGGACCCCTGGCCGGGCAGCGACGGCGTCGCCCAGCCGCGTGCCTGGGGCCCGCTGGGTCTTGGTTCGCGGGAGGCGGCCATCGAGCCGCACGTGGAACGTGTGATCGGAGCAGCCGCCACGGCGGCCTGCGATGCCCTGGAGCGAGGGCACCGCGTGGGGCTGGTGTGTCGCGGATCGATACCGGTGGTGCTGTCGCCCGCCGGCGGCCGCCCGCATCGCCAGCGGTTGCTTCACGAAATGGCCTTGCTCGCGCCCGGCGCTCCGGACTCATTGGCGGATCTGGTCGCGCGAATCCGCTGGGCCGGCGGCTGGCACGCACGCTGTCTGCTGTGCGTTCCGCGCATGGCTCAGGAGCACCAGCGGGTGCTGCGGTTCCTGGGCCGGCGGGCGGAGTCGGTGATGGTGGCCATCCCGGGCACGGATTGGTTCGAGTCGGTTTTCAGTTCGACAGCCGACCGGGCGGCGGAACGGAGGGCGCGATGACCGCCAGACCGCGTTTCTTCAGGTCGCAAGCCGCGCTGTTGACCGCGGTCGTCCTCGCACTGGCGCTGGCCGAGGGCGAATACATCCTCCTTGGCTTGACGCTTGTGGTCGTGGGACTCGAGATATGGAGGCGGCGTCGGCGCCGGCGCGCCGTGCTGAACAATCGAGCGAGCTACGCCATCGTCATTGCGGCCTTTGTGTTCATGATTGTGGAATTGTCCCTGCTCGGCGGCATCCCCGTTCTGGCCCTGTCGCACTTCCTGGTTCTGGTCTGCCTGTGTCTGCTTCTTCAGGAGCAACGGGTCCGGGACCAGGGGCAGTTCTTCGTGCTGTCTCTGCTCCTGCTGGTGGTTGCGTCCATCGTGAGCGCGGACCTCCTGTTTCCGTTCGTACTCGCGTTGTTTCTGATCGTGGGCCTTCAGGCTCTGATCCGGTTTCATCTGTTGGTGGAGCGTGCCCGGACGGAGCAGCACAACCAGACCGTCGGAGGACGGCTGCTCGAATCGGGGGAGAAGCGGCGGTTTTCGGCGGCGGGTGTGCTGGCGAAGACGAACCTGGTGATGGGGCTGATCGCCGTGATCCTGTTTGTGTTGTCGCCGCGAGTGGGAGCCGGGCTTCTGGGTCGCTTCGATACGCGGGTGTATGGGGATACGTCCTCGGGTACAGGCCGGACGCTGACCTTCGAGCGGGTCGGGCCGATCCACTTGTCCGAGGAGCAGGTGATGAGCGTCCGCGTCGAGGATGAGTTCGGACGGCCCCTGGCGCCCGAGGCCGGCGAACCCTATTTCCGCGGGGCGGTCTTCGATCAGTATTGCCGGCGACGCCGATTCTGGGAGTGGCGGATGGCTGCCCCCAACGGGTTCCCGCCGCGCGAGGTGGTGTGCGAATCCCTGCAGGGCCAAGGTGGGGGGATTCCGCTCGTACCGGGGGTCGATGCGGAGTTCGAGTCGCCGGTGTGCAGGCAGAAATACTGGCTTCAGCCGGGCGAGCACAACCTGCTCTATGTGATCTATCCGGCCCTGGAAATCCGCTCCCCGCTCTTTGGAGAGGTGCGCAAACGCATTCGGGATCAGGTTCTGCCCATGGAGTTCGCATCGGCCACCGGTATCCGATATGAGGTCGTATCCGGAAGTCGCCGGTTGCCGCGGGTGCTGCGGCAGTTGGAAAAGGAGCGGGAGAGCGACGCTTCGCCCGCGGTCTTCCTGCCGGAACCCGGCTTGCCGCGCGAAGCCGAGATCCGCCGGCTGATCGACTCGATCGACGAAAAAGCCGGTACCCGCGGACCCCTGGACGATCCGGACCGGCGGAAAAGGTTCGTGGATGGGGCGATCGGCTATCTCAATTCCCCGGAGTTCTCCTACACACTGGAACCGACGACGGTGCAGCACGGGCGCGAGCCGGTCGGGGACTTCCTGCTGGAGGAGCGCCGCGGACACTGTGAATACTTCGCGTCGGCGCTCGTCGTGATGTGTCAGTACCGTGGAATCCCCGCGCGGCTGGCCACCGGCTACCTGGGCGGCGACTACAACGCGGTGGGTGGATACTACGTTGTCCGGCAGCGCTACGCCCACGCGTGGGCGGAGGTGTACGTACCCGGCGAGGATTGGGTACTGTATGACCCGACGCCGGCCGAGGGGCGCTCCGCGCTCGGACGACGCTGGAGCGCGGGGATCTACAAGTATCTCGACTACCTTCAGTTCCAGTGGCACAATCAGGTCGTGGCCTACGACAACAACGTTCGCCGGGCGCTGCTGGCGAACTTCACGGAGTGGCTGCGTCGACCCGCCGGCTATCGCACGACCTGGCACGAGTCGATCCTCGCCTTTATCAGCGAAATGATCTTCTGGCGCGCGCAGATGAGTTTCTCCGACCGGCTCTTGTACTACGCGTTCACGGTGACGGTGCTGGCATTGGTCGTGATGGTCGCCTACCTTCTGGTTCGGGTTGGGCGAACCGTGGTTCTGGCGGCCCGACGGAGATGGACCGCGGCGCGCCCGGCGGGCCCCGGGCCGCAAGCCGAGTTCTACGTGCGTTTCTGCCGTCGACTCGAGCGGTTCGGCCTGCGTCGTCGGCCCGATCAGACCCCGGCCGAGTTCGCCCACGAGTTGGCCTGCCAGGATGCCCGATTCGCGGGGGCAACCGAAGTGGTGCGAGCTTACTACGACGTGGCGTTCGGCGCACGGTCGCTCAGCCGCGAGCGACGGGAACGGATCGAGTCGTTCCTCCACGAGTTGGCCGGCCTGGACCCGGCCCAACTCACCGGTCGCGCCGCCACCGGGTGAGAATGAATCCGGCGTCACCCAGGACGTGGTCATGAATGGCTGGGTCAATTCCGTGGAACCGCGAAATACGCTAAACACGCGAAGGATTGGCCACTCGGCTCGTTTTTCGCGTCTTCAGCGCGTTTTGCGGTTGATCAGTTGTTCGGGGTGTTTTTGATCGCGCCCGGATCGGCCGCTCGGGCGCAGCCCGCGTCGGTGGGCGAAACGGGGACTGGCTCGGCCCGTACAGGATCTCCGGCGACGGGACGTTCCTTGGTTTCAGCCATCCCTGCCTGCTGGCGGATCGCCTTGAGGCGGTGCCTGTCTCTGTTTTCCGTCCTCATCTCCCGCGGATTCGCCCGTGGCTGGCGAGCTACGCTTCAACGAATTCTCCCCGCCGAAGGCCATCCCGCGCGGATCGCGGCGGGCAGTTGCTGTTCAGTGAAACCGTGACGAATTCAGCGTCGCTTGTCGTGTAAGGTGTATCCCTCTATTTGTGAGATCGGGCCTTTTCATCTTGCAATGTGAATCCGGCATAGGCATATTAAACGGTGGCAATTGGATCGCTCGTCATGAGTGTTTTCCGCGAACGGCATTGCTTCACGCCGGCAGCATAAAGCCCCCTTGCGATCGGCCAGGCGCACCGCTCTCCGCGCTGGGCCGATCGTTCTATTCTTGCCCCGTGACAGCTCCGCCCAGCTTTTGTCCCTCTGTCCCTTTGTGCCTTCTTCTCTGTGCCCATGCACCGATCCGCGCCTGTTGAGTGCCCCCGCACATGGGGCTAGGATGTCGCCCGAAAGGGGCGGCCTGATGCCGGTCGCCGGGCGTTTCGAGGGTGCCTTGCAGGGTGGATGAGCCATGGCGGACAGCTTCTACGTCGGGGTGGATCTGGGGGGGACGAACATCAAGGCCGGCGTGCTCGACGCGGACGCGAAGGTCCTGTGCAGCCTGAGCGTTCCGACCGAGGTGCCCAAGGGGCGCGATGCCGTCGTGGCCAACATCGTGGTGTCGGCCCAGCAGGCGATCGCCCAGGCGGGGGTGAATCGGGCGAAAGTGGCGGGGATCGGAATCGGCTCGCCCGGGCCGCTGAGCCATCGCAAGGGGCTGGTGATCAATCCGGGCAACCTGCCGTGTCTGAAGGACGTCCCGTTGCGACAGATCGTCACCGAACGCACGGGCATCCAGTCCACGCTGGAGAACGACGCCAACGCCGCCGCGTTCGGAGAATACTGGGCCGGCGCGGGCAAGGGGGTATCCGACCTGGTGATGTTCACGCTGGGGACCGGTGTGGGCGGTGGCGTCATCGTCGCCGGGCGGCTGCTCCGCGGCTTCTTCGAGAACGGCGCGGAACTCGGTCACATCGTCGTGCAGCCGGGCGGGCGGAAGTGCTCGTGCGGACAACTCGGTTGCGTCGAGGCCTACTCGTCGGCCTACTTCCTCGCCCGCGTGGCCGAGGAGATGATCCGGGCGGGTGAGGCGAGTTCTCTCAAGGCCCGGGTGGCCGCGGGCGAGATGCTGATGGCCGAGCACATCGTCGAGGCCGCCAAGGCGGGTGATGCACTGGCAATGAAAGTCTGGGACCAGGCTTGCTACTACCTCGGCGTCGCCATCGTGAACATGCAGCACGTGACCAACCCCGAGCGGGTGGTGTTGGCCGGCGGCCTGATCGCGGCAGGGGACTACCTGCTCGACCGCGTGCGCAAATACGCCAAACAGATTTCGTGGACTCTGCTCGACGATCTGCCGGAGATCCGCATTGCCGCCCTGGGCAACGACGCCGGATTCATCGGCGCCGCCGGCTGTGCCTGGGAGGCCGATCGAACCGGCGATTGGTGATCGCAGCCCGGATTCCTTGCGGGATATCCACCGAGATTGTATTCTGAAGGGACCGATTGCGTCCGTGGACGCGCGCCCTCGGGGGTGTAGCTCAGTAGGTAGAGCAACGGCCTTTTAAGCCGTGTGTCCTGGGTTCGAGCCCCAGCACCCTCAGTTACCGCAGCCGGGATCGGACGGAATGCCTTGGCCGCTGTAGCAGCGCTGGAAGATGCCGAAATCGGATTGGTCAACGTCGCTATCGAGCTCGGTGTCGGCCTTTACGCAATTCGGGGTTCCGTTGTGCGGGATGGCCGGACCCGAGAAACACGAATCGAAGATTGCGAAGTCAGGATGATGGTGATGATGCTCACCGGGAACATCATGCCCTGGGCGTCCTTGAGCTCGTTGCACATCGAGCCGACGCCCGCCAGCAGCGCCGCCATGAAGAGGAAGCCCGGCAGGAAGTACATCAGGGCCAGCACGAGCTGCTGCGTGCCGACCAGCTCGGGTACGTGGAAGCGCTGCGCCCCGTAGTAGCCCACGCTGCCCCACACGATCAGCAGCGTGGCGCCGACGGCCGCGTTGCCCAGGATCTTCCCGACCATGAGCTGCATCGGGCTGACCGCAGACAGCAGCACCTCGATCACCCGGTTGCTCTTCTCCTCGATCAGGCTGGTCAGCAGCCCCTGACTGATACCGAAGGTGCCCATGAAGAGCAGGAACATGAAGGCGAACGGCGTGAGCAGCCGGGCCACGATGTTGCTCTTGCGAGCCTGGGCCGTGGCCGGGTCGACTTCGAGAATCGTGACCTCGCGCCGCGCCGCGGCGACCTTGACCGGGTCGATTTCGAGGTCCTGGAAACGGACCATCGAGACCGCGCCGTTAATGAAGGTCTCCATCCGGCGGCCCGCGTCGAGCTGCTTGTCGCGCCGGGCGATCTCGACCTGGCCCTCACCGGCGATCACGTCCGCGGGCAGGATGATGTACGCATAGATCTCGCCCTGGTTGACGCGCTGGCGGAGCGCGGCGGTGTCGTCCGGCTCGGCCGGGACCTGCTCCAGGAGAAAGCGCTGATTCGGCTTGTTCTGGTTCCACGCGTCGACGATCGCGGCCAGCGGCTCGTACAGACGGCCGGTGTGGTCGACCACGGCAAGCGTGCGGTCGGGGACCTTCTCGCTGGAGGCGAGCTTCTCGGCGTACTGCGTTCCAT
>JAPKGY010000189.1 GCA_026647385.1 Phycisphaerae bacterium
GAAGAGGTCGGCCAGCGTCCGCAGGACCGTCCGGTCGCGGGGGTCGTTGAAGGTGGGGACGACCACGACCCGGTTGCCGATGTAGAAGTTGGCGTAGCTGGCCGGCAGACGCATGTCGTCGTAGAGGACCGCATCGGGCATGGGGAGCGGGATGACCTCGATCGGTCGGCCGGCGGCGTCGGTGGCGCCGCGAAGCCGGCGCACGTTGTCCTGTAGAGGTTCATAGTTCTCATCCGCCGGATCGGACTCGACCGCCAGCACGAGCTGGCCGGGCGCGACGAACCGGGCGATATCGTCGACGTGCCCGTGGGTATCGTCGCCCGCGCAGCCCGAGCCCAGCCAGATGACCTTCTCGATGCCCAGGTACCGGCGGAAGGCCTGCTCGTACCCCTCGCGGGTCAGGCCGGGGTTGCGACACTGCACATCCGACAGCAAACACTCCTCGGTTACGAGCAATGTGCCCTCGCCATCCGTGTCGATCGCGCCCCCTTCGAGGACAAGCGGCGCGTCCGTATCCGGTCGGCGGGCCTGAATGCGCGGCCGGCCCGTGACGCGCTCGATGAGGAGCGGGATTGCCGCGTCCCGCTGGTAGTTGTCGTACTTGGCCCAGGCGTTGAACGCCCACTGGATCCAGTGGACGGTCCCGTCCGCGGCGCGGACAGCCGTCGGGGCCGAGTCGCGCAGCCACGTGCGGTCGATCGGCTGGAGGTGCAGGCGATACGCGTCGGCCGGCACGTGCGTCAGTTCGAGGTACCGCCGCGCAAGGTCGCGGGAGGCCTCGTCGATACACAGGATCTCGACCCGTTCGCTGCCGCCCAGCACGCGCACGATGTCCGCGTAGACCCACCAGATCGCTTCGAGTTTGCCGGGCCAATCGGGCTCATGGTGAGGCCAGGCGATCCAGACGGCGTCGTGTCGTTCCCACTCGGCCGGCATACGGTACTTCGGGGGTGTTGAACTCATGCGGGCGGGGCTCCCAGGTGACGTTCGAGAATCGGGCCATAGGCATCGATCCGCCGGTCGCGCAGGAAAGGCCAATTCCGACGCGTCTCCTCGATCAGCGCGCGGCTCACGTCGGCCACGAGCACGGCGGGTTGATCGGACGGCGCCTGCTGAACCAAACGCCCGAAGGGGTCGCAGATGAACGATTGGCCGAAGAACTCGATCCCGTCGGTACCGGGCTCGTGCTCCAGCCCGACGCGGTTGGGGGCCGCCACGTAGATGCCGTTCGCAATGGCATGCGAGCGCTGGATCGTCTGCCAGGCGGCGACCTGGTCCCGCCCGACCTGTGCTTTCTCGCTCGGATGCCAACCAATCGCCGTCGGATAAAAGAGCACTTCGGCGCCGAGCAGGCTGGTGATGCGGGCGGCCTCCGGATACCACTGGTCCCAGCAGATCAGTACGCCGATCGTCGCGCAGCGCGTGCGGAAGACCTTGAAACCGCCGGTCGCACCGGCGGCGTCGCCGGGGGCGAAGTAGTACTTCTCGTAGTAGAGCGGGTCGTCCGGGATGTGCATCTTGCGGTACACGCCGAGCAGCGAGCCGTCGGCGTCCACCACCGCCGCGGAGTTGTGATACACGCCGGCTGCCCGGCGCTCGAAGACGGGTACCACGATTGCGACGGCCAGCTCGCGGGCGGTCGCCTGGAGGGCCTCGACCGTCGGGCCGGGGATGGGTTCAGCCAGATCGAATCGGTCGGCGGACTCCGCCTTGCAGAAATAGAGCGAGTGGAACAGCTCCTGCAGGCACACGATCCGCGCGCCGCGACCGGCCGCCTCCCGGATCCCGGCCACCGCGCGGTCGATATTCTTCGCGCGGTCGGAAACACACGCGTGCTGGACAATGCCGATATGGAAGGAGTCGGCGTTCATCATTTCAGGTCGGGGATCTTCCAGTCGTGTTCCTTGACCGCGCGGGTGATCCGCTCGGCCAGCTCGACCGCGGCGGCGCCGTCCTCGGCGCTGACGGCGGCGGGTTTGCCCGTCCGGAGCGAGTCCAGGAACGATTCCAACTCGGCCCGAAGGGGCTCCTCGTCGTTGACCACGAGCGGCTCGACCTTGACGAGCGAGGCGTAATCCGTGCCGGCCAGTTGCGAGAGGTCCACGGCCTGGCGCTCCCGGGCGAACTTGAGGAGGTCCGCGTTCGCGTCCTTTTTGATCGCGATGCCGACCTTCTTCTGATAGTCCAGCGAAAGGTACGCCTCCGGGCTGAAAACACGAATCTTGCGCTCCGTCTTGAGCGCGAGCCGCGAGGCCGTCAGGTTCGCGACGCAGCCGTCCTCGAAGGTCACGCGGGCATTGGCGATGTCCTCATGCGCGCCGAGCACGTTCACGCCGACCGCTTCGACGCGGGAGGCCTTCGAGCGGACCAGCGACAGGACGATATCGATGTCGTGGATCATCATGTCCATGACCACGCCGACGTCGGCCGATCGGAAGGTGAACGGGCTGATGCGGTGCGTTTCGATGAAGCGGGGCGAGACTTTCATCGCGTGCAGCGTGCGGACGACCGGGTTGAACCGCTCGGTGTGGCCGACCTGCAGCAGGGCATTGTGCCGGCGGGCGGTCTCGAGCAGCTCGCGGGCGACCCGCGAATCCGGCGCGAGCGGCTTCTCGATCAGCACGGCGATGCCGCGCTCGAGCAGCGGTTTGGCGGCGGACAGATGGTGAATCGTGGGCACCGCCACGGTGGCGGCCTGGATCCGGTCGAGGATCGGTTCGACCGACGCGTACGCCTGGGTCTTGAACTGGGCGGCGTATTCCCGGGCCTTGTCGAGGTTCTGATCGACGACGCCAATCAGCTCGGCGCCGGGCATTTCGCTGTACACTCGCACGTGGTGTCGGCCCATGTGCCCCGCGCCGATCACCGCTACCGGTATGCGTTCGCTCACGATGCCGATTCCCCCTTCCCGGATTCGCGTTGGTAGAAATCCCGGCGGTCCGCGTCGGAGTCTTTCCGGAGGCTCTCCAGTTGCCGGCCATACACGCCGTCGTGCAGGCTGCGAAACACCGAGTCGCAGAGGCGGCGCACCTCGCCGTTGGTGTCGGACTGCTGCTGGAGCTGGGCGAGCCGTTCGAGCAGCGGAATCCCGCTCGCCTCGGCCTTCGGGCTGAACAGCGCACGGTACGCGTCGCGGATGTTTCGGATCTGTTCGTCGGTGAAACCCCACCGCCTCATGCCGGTCGAGTTGAAGCCGCGGATGCGCGAGGGGTTGCCCTCGACGATCATGAAAGGCGGCACGTCGTTGACGATCCGGGTCAGCCCGCCGATGTAAGCCAGCGTGCCGACGGTCGTGAAGTGGTGGATGCCGACGATCCCGCCGATGCTGACGCGGTCCTCGAGGCGGACGTGGCCGGCGAGCTGCACGTAGTTGGCCAGGATGCAGGAGTCGCCGATCACCACGTCGTGGGCGATGTGAACCCCGACGAGGAAGCGGTTATGGGCGCCGATGACCGTCTGCCCGCCGCCAACCTCGGTCCCGGCGTGGACGGTGACCTGCTCGCGGAAAACGTTGTCCTCGCCGATCTCCACGGTGGTCGATCCGCCGTGATACTTGAGGTCCTGCGGCGCCGTGCCCACCACCACGCAGGGAAAGAACTCGCAACGCGGCCCGACCCGCGTGTGTCCGGTGATCGTGACGTTGTGGTGCAACACGCAACCGTCGCCGAGCACCACGTTCGGGCCGACGTAGCTGTGGGGGCCGATGGTGACTTCGGCCCCGAGTTCAGCCTTGGGATCGACACATGCGGTCGGATGAATCATGCTTGCCGTATGCTCCCGGGACCGCCCGTCACAGCGGGTCGGCGTCCACCATCATGAATTTGATATCCGCCTCGGCCACGATTTCGTTGCCGACGCGGGCTCGACCGGCCACGTGCCCGGTACGGGACTTGACCCGCCGGGCCGTCGCCTCCAACACGAGCTGGTCGCCCGGCATCACCGGCCGACGGAACTTCACCCGGTCCAGGCTGAGCAGAACCGCCACTTTCCCGGTGTGTTCCAGCTCCTGCGACAGCAAAATGCCCCCCAACTGGGCCATCGCCTCGATGATCAACACCCCGGGCATGATCGGTTGACCCGGATAGTGTCCGGTGAAGAACTCCTCGTTCGCGGATACGTTCTTCAAGCCGACGGCCCGCTTGCCCGGCTCCAGTTCCACCACCCGGTCGACCATCAGGAACGGATAGCGGTGCGGCAGGATCCGCTGGATCTGCCGGATGTCGAAGAGCGGCTCCGATTTGAGCCGGCTGTTCAACTCCTGGGCCGCCGCCAGCTCGTGCAGCCGGCGGACGAGTTCGTGATTCAGGGCGTGGCCCGATTGCCGGGCGAAGATCGTCCCGGAAAGAAATCGGCCGAACAGGTACAGATCCCCGATGACGTCCTGGATTTTGTGTCGGACGCACTCGTTCGGAAACCGCAGCGGATTGTCGATCGGTCCGTCCTCGCCGAACACGAGAAGATCCTGGTGGGTCAGGTGTGTGCCGAGCCCGGCCGCCCGAAACTGCTCGGCCTCCCGCTGCAGAACGAACGTCCGCGCCCCGGCGATCTGGTCCTCGAACTCCTCCGGCGTCAGGCGCACCTTGAACACCTGCTGACCGATCGACGGCGTATCGCTGTAGTTGAGGTCGTAGATGATTTCGAGCACGTCCTCGTCGCCGCCGGGCGTGGCCATCAGGTAGCTCTCGCCGTCGGAAACGCGAACCATGTCCGGAATGCGGAAAACCTGCCTCGGCCGATCCTGCGGCGCGATCCCCGCCTCCTTCAGCTTTTCGACGAACGGCAGGCAGCTCCCGTCGAGGCCCGGCACCTCGTTGCCGGTCAGCTCGACCCGGACGTTATCGATGCCCAGGCCCGCCAGCGCGGACATGCAGTGCTCGATCGTCTCGATCTGGACCGTGCCGTTGCGGATCGACGTCCGGCGGAGCCGCTTGGCGACGTTCTCGACTCGGGCGGGGATTTCGATCGGAGGCTTCTGGTCGCTTCGGACGAAGACAACACCCGTATCCGGCGGCGCGGGCGCGAAGCGCAGGGTCACCTCTTCCCCGGTGAACAGCCCGGGGCCGGTGATTTCAACAGGTCGCTCAATGGTCTGCTGAGGCTTCAAGTCGTTCGATCCGTTCGGTCAGCCTTTTCAACTCGTCGAGCAGTCTGGGCAGTCGCCGGACTTTGGACCGCTCGCGGACCCACTCGTCGAAGTCGGCTGCCGGGATTCCGATGACCCGTGAGCCGGGCGGCAGGTCCTTGGAAATGCACGCACATGCAGCCGCTTGAACCCCGTCGCCCAGGACCACATGATCCTTCACTCCCACTTTACCGCCCAATACGACCCCACGCCCCAGGCGCGTACTCCCAGCGATGCCGCTCTGGGCGACAATAATGCAGGCCGCGCCGATCTGAACATTATGGGCGACCTGCACTTGGTTATCAATCTTCGTGCCCGATCCGATCCGGGTCATGCCGAACTTCGCCCGGTCGATCGTGCAGTTGGCCCCGATTTCCACGTCCGCTTCAATGTCCACGCCTCCGATCTGCGGAATCTTCAGATGCCGCTGCCCGTCGAATTCGTAGCCGAAGCCGTCGGCCCCGACCGTCGTGTTCGGGTGGAGGATAACCCGGTCTCCGAGGCGGCATCGCTCCCGGACGACGACGCAAGGCCACAACTCACAGTCGGCACCGAGGATCGTGTCCGGTCCAACGAAGACATGGGCGTGGATGACCGAGCGGTCGCCGATCACCGCGTTGTCGCCGACGAAGCAGAACGGGCCGATGGCCACGTCGGTCCCGAGCTTGGCGGACAACGCCACGCAAGCGGTCGGGTGGACGCCCGGCGCAGGCCGGGGGATCGGCGGGGCCAAGCGTTGCAGCACCGCGATGATCGCCAGCGAGGGTTTCGGGCACAGGATCGCGGGCATCGGCGTCTGTCCGAAGCCCTCCGGGGCAAGGACGCCGCCGGCTTTCGAGGACTTCAGTTGGGCTTCGTACTTGGCGTCAGCCAGCCAGGTGATCTGGTCGGGGCCGGCCTCCGCGACGCCGGCCACGCCGGTGATTCGAACGGTCGCATCGCCGCGAACGGTGCCGCCGACCCATTGAGCGATTTCCGCGAGCGTGTAGCCTGCGCTCATGCTGTCCCCTTACAGTTGATCCCGTCGGCGTGCGCGCCCCGGACCCTTGCCAGCCATCCCCGGCCGGAATCCCACGGCGGACCGTCGGCCGAGGGATGGCTTCGCCACGCCGACCGGGGCGGGCCCTTACTGGCCGCCCAGCTTCACGGACCCCGCTCCGCCCGATTTGGCGAAGATGTCGTTCAGGGTCACCAGAACCGTGTCGCTGATGTCCAGCGCCGGATCGTAGTACACCACC
>JAPKGY010000019.1 GCA_026647385.1 Phycisphaerae bacterium
GACGACACCTGGGATTCCTATTGGTTGGCGCACATGCTCCGATTAGGTATACTGCCGGAAGGCTATATCTATCCGAAAGAGATAAGGCCGGTACGGGATTTATTGAGAAAGCGAACGATGTTGGTACGACACCGGACAGCTGGGCATTTTTGGGGTGCGGCAATTTGTGTAAGCATGGGCAAAGCAATGCAGGGGGTTCGTCCGGATAGGTGGGGTACGAACCCCCTGCCTTGTGTCCGCGGTTGCGGGCCTGCTCAGTCGCGGTCGAGTTCGAGGAGTCGGATAGGCCCGACGTAGACGATTTGGAGGTTGTTCTTGGCGTTCCAGTAGTCCTCGACGCGGAGCCGCAGGGGCAGCGTTTTCAGGTCGTTTGGAAGCGTGGGCAGGGGCACCACGAACCATTCCCCGGTGAGTCGGGGGATGCCGAGGTCGGCGTTCCAGAGTTCTTTCTCGTTCCAAAGCAGTTTGATGGCCCGGCACCCGGACCAGCGCCATTTTGCACGGCCCAGGCCGAAGCTCTCTTTGTTGGCGTCGGCCAGGTAAATGATGAGGGCGAGCCGATCGCGCTTGCCGCTGATCGGGATGTTGACCGGCAGTTCGGAGTGAGTGCCGGCGTTAACCCGCATGTGTTTCGCCAGGGCAAAGACGGCGGCCTGGATGTTGTTTTCTTCGTAGAGTCCGCCGATCCAGTCGCCCCAGAAGGTTTCGTGGGGCTCGGGCATCACCGTGGCCATCACGTGGTTGTGCCGCTCCCACACGCCGGTGCCGATCTGAACGGGCGGATCGTCGACGTTCTTGAGCATTTCCTTGAACGGCGCGACGGTCTTGTTGTATTCTTCGACGCGTTTCAGCAGTTCGGCCTGGCGCTTCTTGATCAGCTCCTGCCAGTCGGCCGGGGTGGCCTTGGCGCGGTCCTGCCACCACTTGACGTACTGGGTGACGTTGCCCGAGTTCCCGAGCAGTTCCTGGACTCTGGCGACCTGCTCGGTGATGCGGTCGCGGACCCGGGTGATGAGTTGTTCGGCGGTTGCGGTGTCGCCCTCGTAGATGGCTTTGAGAATCTTGTCCTGGTAAGAAGGATACCAGTACTCGGGGTAGGGCGCTTCGGTTTCAGCCAGGCCGATCTCGACTTCGCGTTTCATCGCCTGAAGGTACTCGTTCTGGAGCAACTGTGGGCCGAGCAGGGAAGACTCGGGAGCGGCCTTCTCCAGAACGGCCAGTTTCTCCTGCAGGCCTTTCAGGTCCGCTCGCGTCTGGGCCCGGTCCCGGTCTGATTTCAGACGCGGCGGGCATTGCGGGGCGAACTCGGTGTGGGTCGCCCAGTACTGGAAGCGATCCTGAACGGCATTGAGCATATCGTCGAAGGCAAAGGCGGTCTCGACTTGTCCCGGGCCGAAGACCATGTCGTAGATCCGGGTGCGGACGGCCTTGAAGTCATGTTGCTCCGGGCGCCAGCTCCACCAGCCGAGCACGGGTATGAGATAGTGCTGCTGGGCCTGCCAGCCGTCCCAGGGCATGATCGCGTGGACGTAACGGCCCATTTCGGTCAGCTCGCGGTCGTTGGGATGATTCCAGCCGGCGGCCAGGCTGACGACGGGCACGTAGGCGTGTGACCCGAACCCCTGTGAAAGCGAGGGATGGGGCAGGCGCGGCCAATTATGCCACCAGGAGGGCTTGACGCGGAGCCCGATGGCTTCGGCGTCGGCCAGGTCCTCCGCGCAGGGGATGCTCGTCCAGTACCAGACCGCCTGCTCCATGCCGGGAACCTTCACGATCATGCTGTTGAACTTGGTTTTGACGGTCTGATAGTCGCCCTTGGGGGGCGTGGTGGCGATGGCGTCGCCGGTGATGCCGTGTTCCTTGCCGAGGGCGATCACGCGCTTGACCATCCCGACCGGGTCGGCACCGGCGCCTTTGTCATCGAAGGACAGCCAGAGTCCGTTCGCGCCCAGATCGACGAATTCCTTGAAGGTTCGGATCGCGGCGTCCTGCTGGTTGGCGGGGATTCCGCAGTTGACCGCCGCGTAGACGCGCAGCCCGAGGTTGCGGGCCTTGGTGATGATCTTGCCGATTTCCTCCTTCGGGAATTCCTGGCCCGGCTCGAAGGCGTAGATGCCGTCGCGGATATCGATGAAGTTGAACCGCGAGGTCATGACGATATCGAAGTTCTCGTCCTTGAAGAAGTATTGATAGTGGGGGTGCGGCCGGCCGCGGAGTGGAATGGTCGGCCAATCGCGAATGGCGGCCGCCTGGACAGTGACGCCCTGAGGCCCCTTCGCGAATAACTGGAAGAGCGTATCCTGCCCATAGATCACGCCGAGGCCGTTGGTGCCGGCCACTACGGCGGTGATCGTGTCGCCGCTCCCCCAGACTTTCAACGCGTAGCCCTCGGCCTGCGAGGGAGCGGAAAGGTTCTGTTCCCTGCAGATCTGATCGAGGGCGGGGAAGCTCGACGTCTGTCCGAGGAAGACGCGTACCGGGGCGTCCTTGGGTGCGTCCTGGACGGCGTGGATCGGCCACTTCTGGCCGAGGCGCCTCTCGACGTACTGGGCGAGCAGGCGCGCGGCTTCGCGGTCTTGCGTGCTCGCTTTCTGCGACAGGACGATGATGGCGGGGCTCTTGACCGCGAGCGATTCGCCCCATTGTACTTCGCTGACCGCGGGCATGAGATTGACCGGCGGAGTGGCTGCCGCGGTCAGCGTACACGTGGCCATGCAACCGATGAGCAGGATCCAGCAGAATGCGCGCATCAATCAAACCTCCCCGGGAAGAATGCCTTGTATCCGAAGGTCGTGGCGGAACACCCCGTCGCTCCGCGCGATCAGAGCGTAAAAGTACCGTATGGGAGGGCTCTGGGCAAGCGGCCGGGCGGCCCGTGCATCCGGGGCCGCCGGGCGGTGAATTCTGGCTCCGGATGGGGCGCGTGACCGGTCCTCTGGTCGGCGGGGCTGGTCCGGTGTATTCTGCGGCCGGTCGTCCCTGGAGTGCGCCGGGGATGAAGCATTGATCCCGCGCGATGGGGCATGGGTCCTGTTCTGAAGCCGGCGGTGCTGTGGTTGCCGTGAATCCTGGAGGTGTGCGATGACGATGCGGATCTGGCTGGGGCTGGTGGTCGTGGCGAGTGCGGCGTGTTCGGCCATGGGGGCCGAGGCGAGCACGCAAGCCGCGGGCTCGGGCACGCACGCGAAACTGCAGGCGGTGCCCTTCGACCAGGTGACGATCGAGGACGAGTTCTGGCGGCCTCGGATCGAGACGAACCGGAAGGTGACGCTTCCGCACGATATCAAGTGGTGCGAGGAGACCGGGCGGATCGACAATTTCGCCAAGGCCGGCAAGCTGATGGAGGGCGAGTTCCAGGGCACCTATTTCGACGATTCGGACGTGTACAAGGTGCTGGAAGGGGCGGCCTACACCCTGAAGCAGCACCCGGACGAGGCCATCGAGGCGAAGGTCGACGAGATCATCGACAAGATCGCGGCGGCCCAGCAGCCGGACGGCTACCTGATGAGCTACTACATCCTGACCGGTCTGGATAAGCGCTGGACCAATCTGCCCAAGATGCACGAGCTGTATTGTGCGGGCCACCTGTTCGAGGCGGCGGTCGCCTATCACCGCGCGACGGGCAAGGACAAACTGCTCAAGGTCGCGTGCAAACTGGCGGATCACATCGACTCGGTGTTCGGGCCGGGCAAGCAACTGGGGTATCCCGGCCATCAGGAGATCGAGTTGGCCCTGGTCAAGCTCTGGCGGCAGACCGGTGAGCGGCGGTACCTGGACCTGGCGGAGTTCTTCATCGCCACGCGGGGGCAGAAGCGCAACCCGGCCGAGTTCTGGTGCCAGGCCCATCTGCCGATCTGCGAGCAGAGTGAGATCGTGGGGCACGCCGTTCGGGCGATGTACTTCTATTCCGGCGTGGCGGACCTGGCGGCCGTGAGCGGCAGCAAGTGCTACCTCGATGCGATGGAGCGGCTCTGGCGGAACGTGGCCGGCAGGAAGATGTACGTTACCGGCGGGATCGGAGCGACCCGGCACCACGAAGCGTTCGGGGGTGAGTACGAGTTGCCCAATGATACCGCCTATGCCGAAACGTGCGCCGCGATCGGAATGGCCTTCTGGAACCATCGGATGCTGATGCTCCACGGCGAGGGGCGCTTCGCCGACGTGCTCGAACGGGTTGTTTACAACGGGGCCCTGTCGGGCGTTTCACTGGACGGCGAGAAGTTCTTCTACGTCAACCCGCTGGCCAGCCGGGGCAAGCACCACCGCAAGCCGTGGTATCAGACCGCGTGCTGCCCGACGAACGTGGTGCGTTTCCTGCCGTCGATCGCCGGGTACGTCTATGCGGTCGGCGACGACAGTGCCTATGTGAATCTTTACATCGCCAGCACCGGCAAGATGACCGTCGCCGGCAAGCCGATCGCGCTCATACAGGATACGAAGTACCCCTGGGGGGGGACCGTTCGGATCGCGGTGCAGGTTCCGGAGCCGACGACCTTCGCGTTGAACCTGCGGATCCCGGAGTGGGCCAGGTCGTACACGTTGAAGGTGAAGGGCCAGGCGGTCGAAACGAAGCCGCGATCGGGCTACGCGCAGGTCCGTCGGGAGTGGCAGAGCGGCGACGAGGTCGAGTTGGATCTGCCGATGGAGGTGGAGCGAGTGGCCGCCCATCCGAACGTGGCGGCGGACGTCGGGCGGGTCGCGTTGCAGCGCGGGCCGATCGTGTATTGCCTGGAGGGCGTGGACCACGGCGGGCAGGTGCGGAACATCGCGCTGTCGCGCGAATCGAAGCTGGTCGGCCGGTTCGATCCGGAACTGCTGGGCGGTGTGACGGTGATCGAGGGCGAAGCGTTGGCGGTGTCGCCGATCGACGTGCCCATCGCGTTGTACCCTTCGGCATGTGAAACCAAGCCGGTCAAGATCAAGGCGGTGCCGTACTACGCATGGGACAATCGCGAGGGCGGCGAGATGGTGGTCTGGATCCCCGAAAACCCGGCCTTGGCGGATGCTTCGTTGGTGCCGACGGCGACGGCGGACGCGACCGTGAGCGCATCCGCCGAGGGAAACCGCGTGGTGAAGGAGGCGGTCAACGACAATCTCGCGCCGGTCGGAGCGGATGATGGATCTTTGCCGCGGTTTGTCTGGCAGGATAAGGCGGGCAGCCGCGAGTGGATCGGATACACGTTCAATCGACCGCAGATGGTGTCGCGCGTGGACGTGTACTGGGTCGACAACGGCGGCGGTGTGCAGGTGCCGAAGTCCTGGCGGGTTCTGTGGAAGAAGCAACACGAATGGGTGCCGGTCGAGCCGCTGGGCCTGTACACGACGGTCAAGAACGCTTGGAATCAGGTCGAGTTCAAGCCCGTACCGGTCATGGAGCTGCGGCTGGAGGTCGAGCTGCAGGAGAAAGTGAGCGCGGGGATCGTGGAGTGGCGGGTGAAATGAGGGGGGGGCGAAAGCTTACCGGCGTTTGTAAAAGGGGTGAAACATGATTCCGCAAGGAAGAGGCGGGCGATTGGTGCTCGCGACGTGGGCGGTGTGGGCTGTGGCGGCGTTCGGCTGTTCGGATCTGGGGGGAAACCGGGTTGTGCTGTTTAACGGCAAGGACCTGAGCGGCTGGTCGGCCATGGACCCGAACCAGAACCAATGGGCGGTGGTCGGCGGGGTCGCGCTCGATCCCGACAATCCTAAACGATTCAAGCTCACACCGGGGACCGGGATCCTGGTCAACGGTCCCAAGGGCGGAATAAGCGACCTGGTGAGTTCCTATCAGCACGGCGATTGCCGGGCGCATATCGAGTTCGCGGTATCTAAGGGATCGAACTCGGGCGTGTACTTCCAGGGCCGCTACGAGATCCAGATCTACGACAGTTTCGGCAAGGATAAGCTGGCGTACAGCGATTGCGGCGGGATCTATGCCGGCCGGGTGAACAGGATGAATGTCGACGGTCAGCCGCCGCGGATGAACGCGTGCAAACCGCCGGGAGAATGGCAGACTTTCGACGTGATCTTCAAGGCGCCGCGGTTCGACGCCGCGGGGGCCAAGGTGGCCGACGCGGTATACGTAGAGATTCGGCACAACGGGCAACTGATTCATGAGAACGCGACGCTGCCGGGTCCCACGCGCGGGCCGCTATCCGACAAGGAAGTGTCGACGGGGCCGTTGCGGCTGCAGGGCGATCACGGGCCGGTGGCGTATCGGAATATCTGGATCGAGCCGCTGGATCTCAAATAGAAACGCCGAATGACCAGGCCCGAATGACGAACCCCACACGACGTTGATGGATCGCTGCGCGAACGGACGCGCCGGCAAGGAGCCGCGGGTCGCCGGGGCGACTCGCCTGCGGCGAGCTTCATCGCTCGTCGCCGGGGCGACCCGCGCGGCCTCTCGATCTTTGACCGTTCTCTACGGATACCGCGAAATGTCGGAGCTGTCCTCTATCGCGAACGGAAAGCGCGCCGCAGCACGTGGTTCGTCGCCAGGGTGACGACCGCGGTGACGGGCAGGGTCAGGATGGCCGCCGTCCAGAGCAGGGGGTTGTCCATCGGCAAATGGATCACGTCGCGGACGGCGCAGGCGAGGTTGCCGGCGATCTGGTAGAACGCAAAGCCGACCATACTCCCCATGATGATGCTGATGATTCCACGCCAGGAGCGTTTCATGTCCCCATCTTGATGGGTGGGTGCGGCTCTGTCAAAGACGCGGCGAGGGCGATGTACGGCGGGGAGGGGGGAACTCCGTTCGATGGGGACCGGGTTCACAGAACCCGGCTCGGATTGAGAATCCGAATCGGATTGAAAACCCGGCTCGGATTGAGAATCCGAATCGGATTGAAAACCCGGCCCGGATTGAAAACCCGGCTCGGGATGTTGTGGCGACGTTCCGCTCCGATGGGAGGTGTCCGTCATGCCTCCGCCGTATGTGCCGGCGGTTCGGGTCGCCCGATGATGCGGCGGAGCCAGCCGACGGATCGGCGGATCACGACGAACAGGGTCGGGGTGAAGACGACGCCGAGCACGGTTACGCCCAGCATGCCGCCGCAAACGGCGGTACCGAGTGTCTGGCGGCCCACGGCGCCGGCTCCGCTGGCGAACGCCAGTGGCAGCACGCCGAGAATGAAGGTGAAGGAGGTCATGAGGATCGGTCGGAACCGCAGGCGGGAGGCCTCGACGGCGGCGTCGTGCAGGGTGATGCCCTGGTCGCGGCGGACGCGGGCGAACTCGACGATCAGAATGGCGTTCTTGGCTGCCAGCGCGATGAGCAGCACGAAACCGACCTGGGTGTAGAGGTTATTATCCATGGCCCGGGCGAGAAGCGCGGCGGCAGCTCCAAGGACAGCCAGAGGTACGATGAGAATGACCCCGAACGGGTCGGACCAACTCTCATACTGAGCCGCCAGGATGAGGAACACGACCATGATGCCGAGCAGGAAGGTGACGCCAATCTGGGCGCCGGCCTTCTTCTGCTGGTAGGCGACGGAGGTCCACTCGTAGCCCATGCCCTGTGGGAGGGTGGTGCCGGCCAGGTTCTCCATCGCAGCCATGAGGTCGCCCGTGCTCGCGCCGGGCGCGGGGATCGCGCTGATCATGGCGGACGGATACAAGTTGTACCGATCGATGGAGGGCGGGCCGGTGGTTTCCTCGATCTTCGCCAGGGTTCCCAGCGGGACCATGTGGCCGTCGTTGTTGCGGACCTGGAGACGCCGGATGGCCTCGGGGCTGGAACGGAATCGGCTGTCCGCCTGCACCATGACCTGCCACGTTCGGCCGAACTTGTTGAAGTCGTTGACGTAGGTCGAGCCGAGGAAGGCCTGGAGGGCGTCGAATACGCGGTTGAGCGGCACGCCCGTGGTGAAGGCCTTGACCCGATCCACGTCGACGAAGAGGGTTGGCACGTTCGCCCGGAACGTCGAGAACACCAGGCTGGCCAGGCTCTGGCGGGCGGCGACCCGTTGTCGCATGTCGTCGGCTGCGTTCTGAAGGGCGGCGAGGTTTCCGACGGCCCGATCCTGGACCTGCATCTCGAGCCCGCCGCTGCTGCCGAGACCGGGGATGGGCGGAAGCGGGAACACCCGGACGTCGGCTTCCTTGATCCGGGCGAGTTTCGCGGACAGTTCCGCCCAGATGGTGTCCTTGGTGCGTCCCCGGGGCAGGCGCCTGTTCCAGGGCTCGAGCGAAGCGAAGGTGAAGCCGAGGTGGGACCCGTTGCCGGCGATCAGCGAAAAGCCGCCGAGCAGGGAGTAGTAGTCCACGCCGTCGCTGTTCTTCAGCACGTCGCTGACCTGCATCAGGACGTCTTCGGTACGTTGCAGGGAAGCCCCATCGGGAAGCTGCGTGTTGACCAGGAGCAGGCCGTCGTCCTCGAGCGGAAGGAATCCGAAGGGGACCTGGCCGACCGTGAAAACCGTCAGGCCGAGAACAGCCACGAAGAGCAGTAGCGTGACGGCCGCCCCGCGCACGAAAAGTCTGACGGTTCCGGTGTAGGCCCGCGTGACTCCGCCGAATACCCAGTTGAACGCCTTGAAGAAGGGGTTTCGGGTCGGCCGGTGGGGGCGCAGCAAAAGGGCGCACAACGCCGGGCTGAGAGTCAGGGCATTGACCGCGCTGAAGAAGGTGGTTGCGGCGATGGTGAGGCAGAACTGGCGATAGAGTTGGCCCGCGATCCCGCCGAGGAATGCGGCGGGGAGAAAGACAGCCATCAGAACCAGTGACGTGGCGATAATCGGGCTGGTGACCTCGCCCATGGCCTGGATGGCGGCCTCCCGGCCGTGCAGGCCGTGCTCGCGCATGTTCCGTTCCACGTTCTCGACCACGACGATCGCGTCGTCGACGACGATGCCGATCGCCAGCACCAGGCCGAACAGGGTGAGCATGTTGATGGAGAAGCCGAACAGGGCCATGACCGCGAACGTCCCGATGATCGAGACGGGAATGGTGAGAATGGGGATCAACGTGGTTCGCCAGTCCTGGAGGAAAATGAAGACCACCAGGGAGACGAGGATGAAAGCCTCCACGAGGGTCTTGACGACCTCGTCGATGGATGCCCGCACGAAGTCGGAGGCGTCGTAGACCGTGGCGAACTGGAGGCCGGCGGGGAACTCGGGTTTCATTTCCGTGAGCGTCGCGCGGACGCTGTCGGCGACTTCCAGGGCGTTGGAATCCGGCGTCTGGAAGACGATCAGCGTGGCGCTGGGCATGCCGTTGAGTTTGGCGAAGGAGCTGTAGGTCTTTCCGCCCAGTTCGGCGTGGGCGACGTCACGCACGCGAGTGATCCGCCCGCCCTCGCCGGTCTTGAGGATAATGTCGAGGAACTCATCCGGTTCGGTCAGTCGGCCGAGCGTGTTGACCGTGAGCTGGAACTGCGTCCCTTTCGGCGCGGGCGGCTGTCCGATCTGGCCCGCGGCCACCTGAACGTTCTGGTTCTGCAGGGCGGCGATCACATCCTCGACGGTCAGGCTGCGGCTTTCCATTCTGGTCGGGTCGAGCCAGATCCGCATGCTGTAGTCTTTCATCGGAAAGATGAAGACGTCGCCCACCCCTTTCATGCGGGCGACCCGGTCCTTCACGAAGAGGTTCAGGTAGTTGGTCAGGAAGAGGTCGTCGTACCGTCCGTCCGGCGTATAGAAGCTGATGACCGAGACGAAGGAGGTCGAGGCCTTCTTGGTCACGACCCCTTGTCGCTGCACGTCCAGGGGGAGTTTGGGCATGGCGGTGGCCACGCGGTTCTGAACGAGTACGGTGGCCATGTCGATGTCGGTGCCGAGTTCGAAGGTGATCCGGAGCTGGTATTGGCCGTCGCTGGTGGATCGGCTGCTCATGTAGAGCATGTTTTCGACGCCGTTGACCTCCTGCTCGATCGGCGAGGCGACGGTGTTGGCGATCACTTCGGGGTCGGCGCCGGGGTAGAAAGTCTGAACCTGGACCATCGGCGGGCTGATGTCCGGGTATCGGGCGACCGGGAGTTGGAAAACCGTTACCCCTCCGGCGATGAGGATCAGAATGGCGATCACCGAAGCGAAGATCGGGCGGTTGATGAAGAAGCGGCTGAGCATGCCAAAACTCGTTGAACTTTATCTCGCCGGTGATCCTTGATTTTCGGGCGCCGATGCCGGTTTCGACGCGACGGGGACGAGAGTGGCCTCGACTTTCATGCCCGGCCTGGCCCGCTGAATGCCGTTGACGATCACGCGATCCTCGGGCTTCAGTCCGGACTCGATCACCCGCAGCTCGCCCACGGTCTGACCGGGAACGACCACGCGCTGCTCGACTTGGGAGTCGGCATGGACGACGTAGACGTACCGGCCGAGCTGATCGGCGCCGATCGCGGTCGCCGGGACCAGCAGCGCCCGGCGACGGTCCACCGGGACGCGGACGCGGGCGAACAGGCCCGCCACCAGGGAGCCGTTGTCGTTGGGGAAAACCGCTCGGACCCGGAGGGTGCCGGTTCCGGCGTCCACCTGCGTGTCGGCGTAATCGATGCGCCCGGCGTGCGGAAAACCCTCCTCGCCGGCCAAACCCATCTCCGCGGGATGATCGGGCTTGTCCCGGATCATCGGGTTTCCCAGAGCGGTCTGCCTGCGGAGCCAATCGAGAAGATCGTGCTCGCTGACGTTGAAGTAGACGTAGATCGACGTGTCGTTCACGATGTTGGTGAGGATGGTTTCCTCGCTGTCGACGAAGTTGCCCACGTCGATGAAGTTGCGATTGACCCGGCCGGCGATCGGAGCGGTGACGCGGGTGAAGTCGAGTTGAAGCTGGGCATCGTGAACGCAGGCCTCGCCCGCCTGGACCGCGGCCTTGGCGGCGTTCAGGTTCGCAATGGCGGTGTTCCGCTCGTATTCGGCGGCCATCGACTTGGCGTACAGCCCTTCGATGCGCTTGAGTTCGTACTCCGCCAACTCGAGCGCCGCTCTCTTGGCAGCCAGGTCGGCCGTGGCCTGCTCGAGCCGGTACCGGTACTCCCGCGGATCGATGACGAAGAGAAGCTCGTCTTTCTTGACTCTGTCCCGGGGCTGGAAGTGGATGCTTTCCAGAAACCCCTTGACCCGCGCCAGAACCTCCACGGTTTCAATCGCAGCCGTCGTGCCCGTGTACTCCCGGTATTCGGTGACCACCTGCTGCAGCGGCGGACTGACGTCCACGTCGGTGGGAGGCGGACTGAACTGGACCTGATCCTTCCTGCCGCAACCCGCGATGGCCGGGATGATGACGAAGAAGAGGATTGACTTGCGGGGTCGCATGGATGTCTCGCTTTCGGGAGGCGATTCTAGCCGTGCGCGGCTCATATGCAAAGCAGGCCGCGCCGGATGCGCTTTCGATCCCACTTGATTTTGTGGGGCGTGCGGCGAGGCTCGCACGGGGCGCCGTGGCGTTGCGTCGGCCGACGTGTATGGGACCCCTCTGCCGCCATCGTTGGGCTTCCCGGCGACGCGGTTTTCACGCTCGGCGGTCTCGGGTATTCTGAGGTCTCGGCGGGCCGATGCATGGGTCCACACCTGAAGGAGACGAGAATATGCGACGAGTATGGCCAGGAGCGGCGGGCGTTCTCTTGTGTCTGGCCGGCGCGGGGTGGGGCGAGGATTCCCTGCTCGTCCGGCGAGCGGGTCAGACCGAGTGCCGGCTGATCCCCCCGAGCGGCGACGTATTCTGTTCCCGCATCGCACAGGCCACGCTTTCGCGGCTTGCCCGCGAGTTCTTCGATTTCGAGTTTCCCGCGGCCTCAAGCGTCACCGAGCCCGGAAACTATATCGTGGTCGGCACGCCGGCCAACAACCCGGTTCTGGCCGACCTTGTCAAAAAAGGTGCCAAACTGACATCCTCCGACCTCGGCGATGAAGGGTTTCAGATGGTCACCTTCGCGCACGAGCAGTCGCGGTATCTGATCCTCCACGCTACCGCGCTTCGGGCGGTCAAACACGCCTGCCAGGAGCTTCTCTTCTTCCGTACCCGGGCGACCGCCCGGGAAGTCGCGTTCGATTGGCCCGTCGACGTGGTGATGAAACCCGCGATCGCTTATCGCGGCGTTTACATCCTGCCCTGCTGGTCCGCGTACGACTCGTTCGAGTCGTGGCAGCGCGTTCTGCGTTTTCATTCGGAGCTCACGCTGAACCGGAACTGGTTCTGGCTCGACGGGTTTCCGGTGGCGGGCCATCCGGGGGAATACGCCGGGACCGCGCTGGCCTCCGAGTCCAACGTCCAGTCTCTCATCGACCTGTGCAACGCCGAAGCCATGAAGTTCCTGATCGGCGGGGGCTGGTTCAACTGGCACCATCAGAAGGCGATTGGCAAGGACTACGCCGCCGGCCGCGACTACTACCTCGCCTATCTGGACACCTTCAAGCGTTTTCACGGCTTTTACATGGAGCCGACCGGAGAGGGCAAGGAGATCGAGAACTGGCGGCCGGAGTGCGAGATGTACCTCGAGCTGGTCTCCACGATCCTCAAGCGACGCCCCGATTTCGAGTTCGCCGTCGCGATCGGCAAGTTTAACAACTCCGAGTATCTGCGGCTCATGAGCACCCTGGACCGCAAACGCGTCTATTGGTGGTGGTGCTGGGGCGACCCGCTCCGGCAGAAGGCGTTGGATATCTATCCGACCGTGCTTCGCTGGCACACGACGGTGCCCATGTCGTCCTTCCACGGCTCGACGGCGCCTCCCGGGCCGGGCGACCAGTCACTGGCCGGCGTGGTGACCAGCTACGATCCGGGCCAGGGCTTCGGCAACCCGTGGAACGGATGGGCCAAGATCGGCACGGATCAGGTCCGCAACTTCGACCCCTACGAGATCCCCTACTTCGGCCATCAGTATCAGTTCCGCGAGCGGTGCTGGAACCTCGAGTTGAGCGAGGCGGATTTCGTCAAGCGGCTGCACCGGCGGCTCTTCGACGCCGACGCGCCCGCGGAGGCCGGTCAACTCTACTGGGACCTCACCCGGATCACATTCGCCTACGACGCGAAGAAAGAGCACAAGAAAGTGCCCACGCCGGATCAGCTCGCGCCGATTCAGCGGTTCGTGGATCATATGAAGATGCAGCCTTGCACCCCGCGCGCCAAGGACACGATCGCCCGAATGTCCTTCACCCTCGACCATCTGAGTCGGGCAAAGTGATGTCAAGGGCGACGGCGCCTGTGTGCAACGCCAAGGAGCCGCGGGCTTCCCTTGGCACGCGACGCGGGTATACGCCCGGACGGAGCCGCTTTGCGGCCAGCCGCGTGTCAAGGGCTTCAGGTCGCCGCGGCGACTCGCCGAGGCGACCCACGAGGCCCCTCGCGCGGTGAAATGCCCCGCAACCGGGATGGAATGTCAATCAGTAGGCCCCCGATTTGCCGATCTCTTCCGGAGGGAGCTGCGATGATCTCTTGTCCGATCCACGCCGTAATCATTCTCGTTCCGGTCGTGCTTTTCACGGCCAACCTTGCATGTGCCGCCGCGCCGAGCCCGGCGTCACGGCCCGTGTTCACTCCGGACTCGGTGCGGAATGCTCACCCCACGGTGCGCCTGACCGATTCGCCGGCGACGGATGACCAGGTCGAGATCCGCCGCGATTGGCAGGACAACTCCTGCAAGGTGACGCTCGTCAATGGGGGGTTGCGACCGGTGCGCGTCCATGAGGTTGTGGTCGCCTCCGTCCCGCATGGCCTGCCGCTCGAGACGCCGATGTGGGGGGAAGGCTTTACGATGCTTTCCCAGACCGGCGGCACGATCGGCGCCCCCATCGACCTTGGCGGCTACACCGATCGCCAGCACTATCGCATCCCGCAGCCGGCCGACGCGACGACCGTCTACGGCGCGCTCACGCTCTCGCCGCCGGGGCAGCCGCACGTCGTGCTCGCCTTCACCTCCTGCCGCCGGTTCATCGGCTCGTTCCGCATCTACCGCGACCGAATCGACGCGGTGCTGGATCTCGAAGACCTCACCGTACCCGCCGGCGCCACCTGGCAGCTCGAAGAATTCATGTTCACCCGGGGCCCCGATCGCGATGCCTTGCTGGTCGACCTGGCCGATCGCATCGCCGTGCACCACCCGCCGGCTTTAATTTCAAAATCAATGCGGTCATTGGCGACCAGCCCCGGGTAGCGTTTGGTAATCCCCTTTGCCGCGAGAACAATATCGCCGTGTTTGATATCAGTCATAGTCTCAGCCTGTCGC
>JAPKGY010000190.1 GCA_026647385.1 Phycisphaerae bacterium
CAGCACAACGAATTGCGGCTTGCCTGCTTTCGCAGCCGCGTAGAAACTTATCAGTTGTGCGTCTCGGCGATCTGTTTGATCGGGGCGGACAACGCCCGGCGGACGATGTCGACGCCGGTCCTCTGATCGTTCTTGAGCTTCTTGGCCAGCGCATCGAGCGCGTCGAGGCACCGCAGCGGAGCGACGCCGCCGCCCGGCAGAATGCCCTCCTCGACCGCGGCCCGGCAGGCGTGCATCGCGTCCTCGACGAGGGCCTTCTTCTCCTTCATCTCGACCTCGGTGGCGGCCCCGACGTTGATCTGGGCAACGCCGCCGGCCAGCTTGGCGAGGCGCTCCTCGAGCTTCTCGCGGTCGTAGTCGCTGGTCGTGGCTTCGATTTCGTTCTTGATCTGCTGGATGCGGCCTTTAATGGCGCTGGCGGCGCCGGCCCCTTCGATGATCGTGGTGTTGTCCTTGTCGATGGTGATCTTCTTGGCCTGGCCGAGGTCCTTCAGTTCGATGGATTCGAGATTGACGCCGAGGTCCTCGAAGATCGCCTTGCCGCCGGTGAGGATCGCAATGTCCTCGAGCATAGCCTTGCGGCGATCGCCGAAACCCGGGGCCTTGACGGCCGCACACTGCAACGTGCCGCGGAGCTTGTTGACGACCAGCGTCGCGAGGGCCTCGCCCTCGACTTCCTCGGCGATGATGAGCAGAGGCCGCCCGCTCTTGGCCACCGCTTCGAGCAGCGGGATGAGGTCCTTGACCGCGGTGATCTTCTTCTCGTGGATGAGCACGTACGGTTTGTCGAGCACGACTTCCATCGACTCGAAATTGTTCACGAAGTGCGGCGAGAGGTAGCCCTTGTCGAACTGCATGCCCTCGACGAGTTCGACGGTGGTATCGAGGCCTTTGCCCTCCTCGACCGTGATCACGCCGTCCTTGCCGACCTTGTCCATGGCTTCGGCGATTTTCTTGCCGATTTCGGCGTCCTGGTTGGCGGCGCAGGTGCCGACCTGGGCGATCTGCTGGGTGTTTTTGACCTCGGTCGCCATCTTGCCGAGTTCGTCGACGACGCACGCGACGGCCGCCTCGATCCCGCGGCGGAGTTCCATGGCGTTGGCGCCGGCCGCCACGTTCTTGAGCCCTTCGTCGTAGATCGCCTCGGCGTAGATCGTCGCCGTGGTCGTGCCGTCGCCCGCGACGGTCGAGGTCTTGGACGCGACCTCCTTGACCATCTGGGCGCCCATGTTCTCGTACGCGTCCTCGAGTTCGATTTCCTTGGCCACCGAGACGCCGTCCTTGGTGACGGTGGGCGAGCCGAAGGACTTCTCGAGCACCACGTTCCGGCCGCACGGGCCGAGCGTCACCTTGACCGCGCGGGCCAGTTGTTTCACGCCGCGACGAATCGCCTCGCGGGCTTCCATGTCAAACGCGATTTTCTTTGCTGCCATCGATCGTCACTCCATCGGAGGGTTTGTAAGTTTCCGGGTATCATCGCCGGCCTCATCAAACGCGAGCCGGCCCATTTACCACCTTGCAACTCTCAGACTCTTCCACTTTCGCCGCGACTGACCGCGCCTATCGCTCAGCCGAGGACCGCCAGGATGTCGCCTTCGTCCAGGATCAAAAGTTCCTCGCCGTCAACCTTGATCTCGGTCCCGGCGTAGCTGGAGAAGAGGACCTCGTCGCCCTTGGCGACCGAGAGGGGATGCCGCTTGCCGTCGTCGAGCAGTTTGCCGTCGCCGATCGCCTGGACGATCCCCCGGCGGGGCTTCTCCTTGGCGGTGTCGGGCAGCACGATTCCGCCGGCCGTCTTGGCCTCGGCCTCGACCCGCTTGACCAGTACTTTCTCACCCAACGGACGAATCTTCACCTTCGCCATCGAAAGCTCCTTTCATGCCTTCAGATCGCATGCCCTGAGGTACCGGCCAACGCCGGCCGACCACGACCCCCGCCCGTCACAAGCGCGGACTGCCCGACCGGAGTAACCGTCGCCCAAGGCATGGCAAAGGCAATGCCAAAACCGGCGGTACGAACCCCTGTATTCGCAACCTGCTGTAAAATATGTTGTTACGGACATACGCAAACCTGTCATTTATGCGGCCCGCCCTCCTGCGATCCTGCCATATCCGGACCGCTTGGGTAGCAGTCTGTCAGAATGGCACGGCCAGGGTCGGCCTTGGGCGAGCAGATCGGCCGGGGGGCTGGGTCTGGCTTTTTACGATCCGGCCCGTCAAGGTTCAGGTGGATCTGAAGGCTATGGCCGGGGCAGGGCGCTACGATTGCCCCGGGAGAAGGAATCCGACAGGAAAGGCAGGCACAAGAATGAGCCATGGCGGTATTCGCACCACACTGGTCGGCTCGTATCCGGTTCCGGACTGGTTGATCGGGCAGCCCTCGGAGCAGGGGCTGATCGACGCGACTCGGGTGGTGATGAAAACGCAGGAGTTGGCCGGCCTGGATGCGGTCGTGGACGGGGAGCTGTACCGATGGGACGTGAACCATCCGGACACGAACGGGATGATCGAATACTTTATCCGGCCGATGTCCGGCATCCGCACAGCCATCTCCAGGATGGAGGCGGAGGCGTTCGCCCGACAGGAGGGCATGGGCTTTCGGACCCAGCCAGCGGGCATCGTCGAGGGGCCGATCGGTGAGGGAACGCTCAACCTGCCTCGCGACTATCTGCGGGCGCGGGCATGCACGAAGCACCCGCTGCGCTTCACGGTGACCGGGCCTCACATGCTGGCCAAGACGCTGCTCGACCGGCATTACGCGGACAAGCCCCCACTCGCGATGGCGATCGCCGCCGCGCTGGCCGATCAGGTGGCCGCCATCGATCCGGACGTACTCCAGCTGGACGAAGCCAACATCACCGGCCATCCCGACGAAGGCGGGTGGGCGGCGGATGCGATCAACGTCGTGCTCGACGCAGCCACCCGTTCGAAGGAGAAGGGCATCCATCTTTGCTTCGGCAACTACGGCGGGCAGTCGATCCAGAAGGGATTGTGGAAGAGCCTGATCGGGTTCATGAACCGGCTTCGCTGCGACCACGTCATGCTCGAGTTCGCGTATCGCGGCTACGACGAGTTGCCGTACTTTCGCGACGACCTGGATCCGCGCATCGGCATCGGCCTGGGCGTGGTGGACATCAAGTCCAACGTCGTCGAGACGCCGGAACGGATCGCCCGGCGCATCGAGCAGGCCGTCAAAGTCCTCGGCGACGGTCGCGTCAAATGGGTCAACCCCGACTGCGGCTTCTGGATGAACAAACGCAGCATCGCCGACCGCAAGATGGCCGCCCTGGTCCAGGGTCGAGATCTGTTCGTCGGACGAGGAACGTAGGACCTTACAGCGAAGCATCGAGGCGACTTGCGCGCATATCTCCCCGAAAAGGCTCCTGTCGGGTTGCGAACCACGGCAGGACGGTCCGCCTCGGAAACTGATGCAATCCGCCTGGACGCCTCATGGACGGATCTCCCGACAAGTAAGACCCCGAAACACACAAAAGGCGCGAACAAGGCAACCGCGTTCTTTCCTTTCAGATCTTTGGCGTGTTTCGCGGTTCAGTCTTCTTGTGATGGCGCCAGGCGCACCCGCCAACCTGACCGTCCCTGTCTCTCCGTCACATCATTCCTTCCGGTCCCGTAACCGCGTCGCTGCTGGAAAGCCAGCCGCCACCGGCGTATCTTCATACGGGGTTCGCCATTCGCCGTGGTTCGCCCGGGCGAGGGGCTGTGATCGGCCATGATGTCACGTCGCTTATCGGGCACGGGTGACGATGGTCTCTCCGATCGATGGCATAGGAGCGATCTCTCATGCTGAAGGCACTCACTCGAATCATGCCGGTGATGGCGGTCCTGGCGTCGGCGGCGCCGGCCCGGACCGTTGAGATCGAGCGGGACGTGGTGGTTTACGGCGGAACCGCGGCCGGCGTGATGGCGGGCGTTGCGGCGGCGCGGCATGGGGCGTCGGCGATCATTCTCGAGCCGGGATGGCACGTCGGCGGTATGGTTTCGGGCGGCCTGGGGCGATCCGACGTGGTTCGCCAGGAAAACCTCATCGGCGGGCTGGCTCTCGAATTCTTCACCCGGGTCGGGAAGCATTACAGCCAGCCGGTTTCCTGGCACTTCGAGCCGCACGTGGCGGAGGACACGCTCAAGGCCATGCTGAAGGAAGCCGACGTGGACGTGCGGTTCGAACAGTCCCTGGCTGCGGTTCAGGCCGAGGGAACGCGCCTGCGCGTGCTGCGCACGCGGAGCGGAGACACGTTTGCCGCCCAGGTCTTCATCGACGCCACTTACGAGGGAGACCTTCTGAAGGCCGCGGGCGTATCCTGCGTCGTCGGACGCGAGGGGCGCGAACGGTACGATGAATCCCTGGCCGGCCGGGGTGAATTGCTGCCGATGAACCACCAGTTCAAAGCCGCGGTCTCGCCTTGGCGCGACGGCAAGCTGCTGCCGTACGTCACCCCCCAGGAAAAGCTCGTACCCGTCGGCGCGGGCGACGGCAGGATCCAGGCCTACTGCTTTCGCCTCTGCCTGACGGATCGGCCGGAAAACCGCCTGCCAATCCCCCGGCCGGAAGGCTACGACCCCGCGCGTTACGAGCTGTTGCGGCGGTACATCGTCGCCCTCGGGCCGGAGGAGGCTGAACGGATGCGCGGCCCGCTGGGGCTGGGCCGTCTCCCGAACGGAAAGTGCGACGCGAACAGCAGCGGACCGGTCTCCTCCGACCTGCTCGGCGCCAACCAGGAATACCCCGAAGCCACCCCGCAACGCCGCGCGGAGATTCGAGAAGAGTTTCGAAGCTGGGCACATGGCCTGCTGTACTTCCTGCAGAACGATCCGATCGTTCCCGAGAAAATCCGCGCCACCTACGCCGCGTGGGGTTTGTGCAAGGACGAGTTTCAGGACACCGGCGGCTGGCCTCACCAGCTTTATGTGCGCGAGGCGCGGCGCATGCTCGGCGAGTACGTGCTCACGCAGCACGATCTGCAGGAGCGCCGCCGGAAGCACGACGCGATCGGGATGGCCGGCTACAACATCGACATCCGCGAGGTGCAATGGGTCTCGGTGCGCAACTTCCACTTTCCCGAGGCCGCCGACGAGACGTTCGTGGAGGGCTACCTGAGTCAGCCGGTGGAGCCGTGGGACATCCCGTATCGGGCGATGCTGCCGCGCTATTCGGAGTGCTCGAACCTGCTGGTGCCGGTGTGCCTTTCCGCATCGACGATCGCCTACGCGTCCTTTCGCATGGAACCGAACTACATGATCGCGGGCCACGGTGCGGGCGTGGCCGCCGCCCTGGCAGCCAAGGCCTCCGTTCCCGTCCATCGCGTGAATCTCGAGCGCCTCCAGGCCGGCCTTCGGGCGGACGGGCAGATCCTCCAAGTCGAGAAGTGATGCCTCTTCTGTTTGAATCACTCATCGAAGAACTGTGCCCACACAACGGTCATCGATTCTCCCGAACTCCGTTCCCAGGCTCGTTGCCCGGGGCCGTGCGCGTGGCTGGGACTTCCCTCGAAGAATGAACGTGACCCGATAGGTCGATCAGCGCCACGTGTGCCTCCGTCAGGTTTTTCCGCAGTTCGCGGTTCTCCTGCTCCAACCCATGAATACGGGCACTCGCCCGCCTCAGTTCCTCCTCCAGTTGCCGAATCCTCTGCTCACCGGCTGCCTGAGGTCGTTCGGTCACACCGCCATGCGGTTCAGCAGCCTGCGGACGTGACACCGGCTCCGGGGCCCTCGCCGCCGAATCCGACCGTTCGGATGTGCAACCGCAAACCCATAACACTGCCAGCAGCAGTGATGTTTTCGGGATGTTCATCATCTCGTGTCGATCACGTTTTATTCAGACTGCCCGATCGCATCCACCGGAACGCCGTAACTTCAAAGAGCCGCGGCCCATGGATACCGGATCGGTCAGTTTGATGTTTTACAAGCTCGTTTCATGCCAGCCATGTGCGGCGCTCCAATACAAGAATACCACCAGAGTGGTTAACGTCGCAAAAGCAGCGTTTCCAGCCGGAAGGCAAACCGAGATGAATCCGCGAATCTCGCCGATGACGCAGATGCAGAGAACAAGGAACGGTTCACGACGGAAGAGCACCCATTCACTCGTCCAGAATCTGTGTCAATCGGTGTGATCCCCGGCTCGCCGTGGCGGCTGTGGGCAAAACCCTGCTCCTTGGCCTTGTTCGGTCTCTCGGCGGGAATCATCACGTTGACTCGCTTCCGGCTTCGCCTTCGTCTACGTCGTGACAAGCCCCGTCAATGAAAACACCGGGGTGCGTCAGCCTCACAAGCGAGATTCTGGCAGGTAGATGTCACCGGGCACCACTGTCTCACCCGAGTGACACCTTGTCGCGACGC
>JAPKGY010000191.1 GCA_026647385.1 Phycisphaerae bacterium
GCACGTGCTGTGGCACCCGTCACCAGCAGTGACGTTTACGGAACATATTATCACCCCATTACCGCGTCCACTTCTCTTTTTGGCGGGGTAGCCATCGCTCCAGGAGGTCGCGGCAGTTGATGACCTTCTCGACCAGGTCGATCGGGATGTAGTTGTACTGGTTTGAGGCTTCGAAGCCGATGCGCGAGTCGCGGGACTGGATCGCATGGAGTCGGCGGGCCAGATCGATCTCGGCTTTGAGGGCGTTTTCGAGTTCGGCCAGCAGCGGGCGGGCGGCGTCGGCGGTGTCGGCCTTGGCCAGGGCGTCGCGGGCCTGGACGAATCGCGACTGGTTGGCGGTGCTGGCGAAGTGGATCGCACAGGCGCTCGCCACGTCGATCTCGCGCACGAGAGCGGCACGTTGGGCCGGTGTCTCCCCGGATGATTTGACGGACAGGTATCGCTCCCGCAGCGGCTTGACGCCGGCGTCGAAGCCGCGGGAGACCTTTTCGAGCTGATCGATGAACACGGGCGCGGGATACACGGATCGCCACGTCGCGAGGCAGTCGTAGGGGAAGCCGACCATGGTCGAGTGATAGCCCGTTGACTCTTCCCAGAGCAAGTTAGAGGGACCGGTCTGGAGCGGCGCGTTGTAGAGCGTGGAGATGTGGAACGGGAACTGGCTGAACGCCTCGCTGAACCCGTTCCACGCCTGGACGACGGCGGGGGCGAGTTTCGGCCCGAAGCGCCGGTCGGCCACGATGTTCATGGCTTCCTCGACGGTCGGGCGATCGGGCTGATCGCCTTTTCGGCTGATCTCGGCCACCACCTCCAGGTTCGGCGAGGGGCACCCGCCCAGGGTCCACCCGAGCATCAGGCCGGTGACGCCGGCATCGCGCAGATTGGCCACGTGCCGGGCGACGTTGGCGACCGCGGGGATGTACGGAACGGCTGACAGTTCCCAGGTGTTGCCGGCCTGGATCTTGGCGATGCAGGGCAGGCCTCGCTCGCGCGCGATCTTCCAGTGTCTCGTCGCCCGCGGGCCGGGGCCGATCGCGGAGATCGAGTACTCGCCGACTTCCGTCTTGACGCCTCCCCGCTCGATGGGCAGACTCCATTCGCTGACGCTCATGAAGCTCGCGCCGTCCGGCAGGCGCGGGATGATGCCGTCGGCCTGGGCGTCCGACCAGACCCAGTCCCAGACGAGCAGCTTCTGCCGGCCGCCGCCCTGCACGATGCCTGTATGGAACAGCGAATTCACTTCGGCGATGACTTCGATGGATTCACGCGGCGTGCACCGGGGACATTCGGGGGTCCGGGGCGAGTAGAAAGTCCAGTGCGACCAGCAGTTGGTCAGGTTCTCCGAGACGGTGATGGTGAAGAAGCCGGCCAACTCGGGCACCGCGCGGCAGATCGAGGCGACGGAATCGGTCAGATACTTCCGGACGGCGGGCACGCTGGTGCACAAGGCGGCGTGGTCGCCTTCGACGACGCCTTTCAGGTCGGGGTGATCCTTATAGAACTCGAGAGGCATGGCCCGCGGCTCGTTCAGGTAGAGATAGACGCCGATGCCGTGCCGGCGGGCCCGGGCGACGAGTTTGCGGAGGTTCTCCAGTCGGGTTTCGTACCGGTCGCTCACCTTCGGGTCCCAGGGGAAGGGTGCGAGCTTGTACAGGACGGCCTGGAGCCAGACGCCGTCCACGCCGGAGGCAGCCAGTCGGGCGAGGTAGCCGTCCGGATAGGGATCCGCGATCTCGTCCAGGAGCGGGTCGCCGTAGAGCGCGAAGTAGGAGTAGCAGAAGCGCGGCGAGAAGCGGAACTGACCTTGCCGTTCGCGTGCGGCGATCGACTCCGCCTCACCCATGGGGGCGGACAGTTCGGAAACAAAATCGAACAGGTTGGCGGGTCCGGGCGCGACCCCCGCCGGGAACTCCTGCCGGACGACCTTGGCAATCGCGTGCAGCCGTTCGAGCGTCCTGGCCTCGGGCGCGCGGTAGGTGATCGGCTCGCACTTGGGCTTGAGCTGACCGAACTTGATGAAGAGGAAATCATCCTCGCGAAGGGTGTAGGCCAGTTGTTCCGGGGTCCAGTCGAGGAGTGTGAGTAATTGCTCGTAGGGCAGCAGGTGCCAGTTGCGGCGAATGATGGTAATGTAGGATCTTCGCCACTGCGACTCGCCGATCGGCTCGGGATCGGGCAATCCCATCTCCTTGCCCAACCGAAGGATATCGTCCGGGGTGGCGCCGACGACCCGCGCCATGCGCTCGACCGGGACGAGCGGCCAATTACGCCACACGAACGCACTCAGACGATCGGGGAAATGCGAGAAACTCACAGGCGCCGGGGCCGGGCCTTCGGGCAGGGTGACGGCCGGCGCAGCCAGCGCGGTCGCGACGATCAGTGTGAGGGTATTCATGGGTGTTTCCTTGTGACGAAGACTCGTCGACGGCTTAGAAACGACGCCCCCCTACGGGTTCGTCGTTCGGGTCATTTTGCAGGGAATGCGACCGGACCGCAATTCTTTCAAAACGACCTTTGACAAACGCGGGCGAGTCTGACACGATACGGCCGACACGCGTTCGACCGGCGGTCGGGCCCAAGGTCGCTCTTCCGCGACAATCGATCAAGAAAGCTCAAAACGCAGGGAATCGTAACATGTTCGGCCTCTTCCCCAGAGACGTTGCCTTTTTCGATCTCTTCGAGAGCGGGGCTTCCGTATTGCAGCGGATCGCTCAGGCTTATACGGATCTGGTCCACCACCGGGACCGCCAGCAGGAGTTCCTGGCGGTGATCCGCCAACTGGAGCACGAGGGCGACGAAGTCGCGAGAAAGACCCTGCTGAAGGTGGATACGACCTTCATCACGCCGTTCGACCGGGAGGACATTCACACGCTGGTCTTGCAGGTGGACGATGTGGTTGACGCGATCGACGCGGCGGCGAAGCGTATCGTTCTGTTCAAGATCATGGAAACCAACGGCTGGCTCACCAAGCAGGCGGAAATCCTGGTGAGGGCGTGTACGCTGCTGGCCCGGGCGATCAAGAACCTGCGCAACATCCGCCGGCCTGAGGCGATCCGGGAGGACCTCATCCAGATCCACGGCCTGGAGAGCATCGGGGACGACAACAATCACGCCGCCCTGGTGGAGTTGTTCGACGGTTCGACGGACCCGATCACGGTGATGAAGCTCAAAGAGGTCCTCGACCTGACGGAAATGGCGATCGACGGGTGCGAGGACATCGCGATCACCGTCGAGCGGATCATTCTCAAAGGCAGTTGAGGAGAGGGCCGCCGGCGTGCTGACCACCTACATCATCTTCATCGTGATCGTCGCCCTGCTGTTCGATTTCACCAATGGTTTCAACGACGCCGCCAATTCGGTGGCGACCATCGTCGCGACGCGGGTACTGACGCCGCGCAAGGCGGTGCTGTGGGCGGCGTTCTTCAACTTCATCGCCGCGTTCTGCTTCGAGACGCACGTGGCCGCCACCATTGGAAAGGGGCTCATCGCACCCGAGGTGATCGATCCGCACCTTATTCTCACGGCGCTGGTGGCGGCGATTACCTGGAACGTGATCTGCACGATGAAGGGACTACCCATCAGCGTTTCGCACGCGCTGGTCGGGGCCTTGGCCGGTGCCGCCATCGTCAAGGCCGGCCCTGGAGCGCTCATCGCCTGGACCATTTTCAAGATCGCGGTCTTCATCGTGCTTTCGCCGCTGATCGGGCTGGCTTGCGGCTGGATCCTCATGCTTGGCCTCGCCTGGTTTTGCCGAAATCGCACGCCACGGGGGATGGACCAGGCGTTTCGTCCGCTGCAACTCGTGTCAGCCGCCATCTACAGCCTGAGCCATGGTTTCAACGACGCGCAGAAGACCATGGGCATCATCTTCGCGCTGCTGATGAGCGTTCCGTCGCTTCAGGCGTATGCGACGCACGACGGCCGTCCGGACTCCCATCAGCTCGCCTGGTGGATCATCATCAGTTGCGGACTGGCCATCGCCCTGGGCACCTACATGGGCGGCTGGCGGGTGGTCAAGACGCTCGGCCACCGCGTGACCAAGCTGCAACCCTACGGCGGGTTCTGCGCGGAAACGGGCGGCGGGGCAACGATCCTCGCTCTGTCCCAGATGGGTATTCCCGTGAGCACGACCCACACCATCACCGGGGCAATCTTCGGCGTAGGTCTTCTCCGGGGCACGTCGGCGGTCCGGTGGCAGGTCGGCCGGGACATCGTCACCGCATGGGTCCTGACGCTGCCGGTCTCCGCGGCGATGGCGGCGGCACTCTTCGCGGCATTATCTCAATTCGTCTACTGAAAACCCTTGAGGACCGCGTTCGTCTGTTTCCGGAAAATCACCGGGCCCGGCGGAAGGTCCACCGGGCCCGGCCTGAAAGACATCATCCGTCGAAAAACGGGCGTCACGGGCAGTAGGGTTTCATCGAGAACAACGAATCGATCCGGCCGCGAATGGCCACGAAGTCCGACGTATTGATTGCTCCGTCGGCGTTCACGTCCGCCCGGAAGTTGCCCGCACTGAGCACCTGGCCGATGCGACCGCGAACGTAGACGAAGTCGGACGTATTCACCACGATGACAGGCGGGGTGCCGGCCGGGCCGGAGGCCTCGCCGGCCAACACCTGCCAGCAATCGGTCTGACCGGTCACCAGGCTGAGGTCAGCCGCGGCTGCGATCCCCGGATACCCGATCGTGAACGTCGCCCTGTTGGCGATCCCCGTCAATGTGACCGTCAGTTCGTCGCCCGAGACCGAGATGCCGGCGACGGTCCCGCTGCTGACCGAGACGTCGGCGTTGGTTCCGGTCACCCGCTGGACGGCCTGGTTGAACTTGGTCACGATCGTGCTGGGGCCCTGCACCGAAGTGTTGGGCACGCGGCCTTCCCACCCGCCGGAGGCAACGTCGAAAGTACCGGACGTGCCGTGAACCTTGCGCGAAACCGAACTGATCACCAGCAGCGGTGGGCCCAAGTTCTTCTCCCAGGCGGTGATCGCGTCAATGTCATCGGGCAGCGGGGCTTTCAGCAAGGGATTCGACCAACCCTGGAAGGTCGACCAGTAGATCATCCGCGGATCCAGCCCGCCCGACTCGTCGACCAACGGCGTGACCGGATCGTCATCGTCGACACTGAAGACAATCGCCAGGACTTGCGGGCCGGGGGTCATCGGCAGGTTGATCCAGACGAACTCGAAGCCGTCGATGTCCGTACCCGCGGGCAGGCCGAGGTGGATCGTCCTGTCGATGACTTTGGCCGGCGGCATCAGCCCGTTGAGCGCCAGGTAGATGTGGCCCGGATCCAGACCCATGTTGGCCTCGTAATCCACCGTGAAGTAATAGAACGGGCAGGCCCCTTCGGCTCTGACGATGTCGAGCGAGTCCACGTCATCATCCTCGGGATCGCCGACATCCGGATTCGGCGCGAGGCTCTGGTGGACGCTGACTTCGTCGGCGAACGGGTACGCGACCGCCACGGGCAGAGGCGGTACCCCCATGGGCAGGCTCACGCCGACCACCTCGTTCTGATTCGGGGTCGTACCGTAAATCGCACCGGTCGGCGATGGCACGCTCACGGGGACGTCCCCCATCGGCGGCGGCGTCCAGATCCACCCGGGGCGCCGATCGTCATCGAACGAGACCATCAGGTATCGGGCTTCATACACGCAAACGGACGGGAACCGCGGGACAGGTTGAGTCAAGGGTGCGTTCGGGTTGACAAACTCCATGGTCTCGAAGTCGAGTTGGTCGTGACCATCCAGATCGAAGTAGGCCGGATAGAACTGAGGCCACGCCGACGGCGGCAACCCCGTACCGACCGGAACCCGGGAGGGCGGAACGCCGGGAATCGGCGGCGGGTCCTGGCCGAAGATCCGCTGCGCGTCGTCCTTGAAGCCGTTGCGACCCGGCGGCAGGACCGGCGCACTCCGCCAGAGATAGACGTCACCGGGATCGAAGGCCTCGTCCCCGTCCATCTGCGGATCGCTCATCTCCTTGTCCGAGCCGATATCGAGCGAGAACTCGATCTGGAAGGGCGGCATTTCCTCGCAGCCGTCGTCGATGCCGTTACCGTTCGCATCGCCAAGGCATGCACCGGCGAGGGCCAGCTTCCCGCCGAGCAGGACGCACGTGCCCGGCGCGACGTAGGTGCACGTGCCGTCGGGCCAACAGCAGGCTTCGATCTGCTGTTCGCATCCGTCGTCGATCTGGTTGCCGTTCAAGTCGCCCAGGCACGCGCCGGCCGGCGGGTGCGTGCCGCCTCTGGGAAGGCACGTTCCCGGCGCGACGTAGGTGCAGGAACCGTCCGGCCAGCAGCACGGCTCGATCGGATCCTCACACCCATCGTCGATCTGGTTGCCGTT
>JAPKGY010000192.1 GCA_026647385.1 Phycisphaerae bacterium
GGGATCGTTCTTTCATGGCGCCGAACTGGAACTATAGACGTGTTACATTGTCATTGCGAATATCAATAGCACGCCCATGATACGGCCTGGCAAACATGGGCAAGGTGTCCATGCTACGCGTCGGCCCCATCGCAGCCGGTTCGCTCGGGGCTCGTTGAAGTCCGAGGGGCCGATCAGCATTCCTTTTGCCGGTAGCACACGACCCGTTGTTTGGTGTTGTTGGCGTTGAGCTGGATCGTCCCGCAGGGCGTGAGGTCGGCGGCGTCGATGACGCGAATGGTGTTGGCTCTGCCGGCCGCCTCGGGAAGGAGGGTCGCGAGTTTGTTGGGGGCCTTGGCGAAGAAATCCTCGTTGAGTCGGTTGCCGTTGCGCCCAGGGAAGATTGCCAGGTAGAGCATTTCCGCCTCGACCAGTTCGTTAAAGAAGTGCGTGCCCAGCGAAACGTCCGGCACCAGATCCTCGCGCATGGCGACGATCTCGCAGAGTACGGAGACGGTATTGATTTCGGCGAAGGAGACGGGTACGCCGAGCGAAGGCATGGTCGTTCCCCATCGTCCGGGGCCCAGGAGCATGATGCGTTTGGGCGAGCCGTCCTCCGGCAGGTGCATGAGGCGGCCGATCAGGCGGGCGACCGAGTATCGGTCGCTGATCGGAAGCTGTGCGTAGACTGATGGCACGACGTAGATGAGGCGGTCGATCGACACCGAGCGGCTCTGCCCGACGACGGCGCCATGCGCGTCGAAAACGAGATCCGCGTCGGCGACTTTCGCGGGCGGCTCGGCCGTGTCCGCGCCTTGGTAGACCTGCAGAGGCCTGCACTGCACCAGGTTGATGCGGTAATCCGCTCCGCCCAGGAAATTGGCGGTGAACTCGGTGTCCACGGGGCAGCCGTAGGCGTCTTCGAGGGTTCTGAGCATGTCCCGCATGTCGTGGACGAAGGCGGTCTCGGCCAGCAGCCGTTCGAACGTCAGGATGTGGGGAAAGACGTCCTTCAGGCCGGTCTCGCTGGCCATCCGTTCGATCTCGCTGTCATGGGAAGCGAAGATGCGCAGGGGCACATCGGGGCTCTGGCGGATCACCTCGGGGAATTCCATCGAGGTCAGTTGGTTCGAGGTCAGGTCGAGCACGTCGACTTTTCTCTGCGCGTATCGCCGCACCTGGTCGAAGCCGGCCTCCGGGCGTTTGTCCGGCGCGTTCAGGGCGACCACGCGGGTGTAATCGTCGTCGGAGCGGTCGACCGCGCGGGTACCCAGTCCGAAGACCAGCCGCAGCATGCCGGCCTTGGGATCGATGTCCTCGTGCCAGACGTACGGGTTGAAGGACAAGGCGACGCCGGCGACGTGCGGGTAGAACAGGTGGCTGTTAAGCGAGCCCGACACGCGCTGCACCAGGAGCGACATTTGCTCATCGTGCCCGAGCAGCCCGCGCTGGGCGCGATAGGCCAGGGCCTTCTCGCTCATCGTGCTGGCGTAGATGGTGCGGACGGCGGACATGAAATCAGCCAGCCGCTTGTCGCGCGAGCCCTGATTGACGCAGAAGATGCTCTCGTACTTGCCCGCGAAGGCGTTTCCGTAGGCGTCCTCCAGGAGACTGCTCGATCGCACGATGATCGGGGACTGCCCGAAATAGTCGAGCATGTCCATGAATTCCTTTTGCGTCTCCTGGGGGAAAACGCCGGTGAGAATCCGCCGGCGGGCCTCCTCCGAGCCCTCCAGGAAGGTCCGCGGGTTCCTCTGCTTCTCCCGGATCCACCAGCAGCCGTTCTGGACGAGGTAGGAGTAAAACACGTCCGAGCCGACGTAGAAGGAGTCGTGAACCTCAAGCCGCTGGGACCATTTCTTGTTGGCGTGTTCGAGAATCGATCGCGACAAGAGCATGCCGACCGACTTGCCGCCGATCAGCCCCGTGCCGATCGTGCGGTGCCAGATCCCCAGAATGTCGCTGAGGTTGAAGTGCTTTTCAATCAGGCTCAGCATGCGTTCGTCGCGCGAGATCAGCATTCGCAGCAGCCGCTTGTGGAGCTGGCGTCCCTCCTCGATCGAGCATTCGCGGCGATAGCCGGGGTTGGTCGCCTCCTCGGCTTCCAGGAAAGGCCGGGTCCACACGCCGCGGTTGGCGATGTCGGTTTGCAGTCCACCCCACGGCCTGGCCGTCAGGATCTCCGCGATCGTGCTGCTGTCGAGCACGGGGCGGAGAGAATCCTCCTTCAACTCGTGCAGCATGTACATGGTGGGCGAGTGGCGGTGCTGGACCTTGATCGGGTGCAGGTAGATCCGGTTGTTGTGGCGGTACAGGTCCAGCAGGATCTGGGTGGTTTCGGCGATGGCCGCGGTGGCGTGCTGCGAGTGGCAGTTCTTGAGCAGCGCGAAATAGGCCAGGCCCTCGACGTCCAGGACGTAGGGGCAGGTCAGCATGAAGAAGTTGCCGAGCATGCGATCGCTGCACCAGTCGACGGCCAGGTCGGACAGGCAGTCGAACACGTGGACGCCGCGGTTGCGGGCGTCGCGGACGACGCTGTGGATTTCGCTGATGAAGTTCTCGAAGCCCGCCTCTGGATGGAGTTCAAAAACCCTGGCCCCATCCTTCTCCGAAAGCAGGGGGGCATGCTTGGCGAACCGAAAGTAGGTGAGCTGTTTGCCGGCCTGGACCGCCGCCTGCCCGTACGGCTCGACGAACACCCGGTACTCCTCGATGTCGTCGACGCGCCACACCAGGTTGTCGCCCGGCAGCAGGCCCTTCAGGACGCCGTCCAAGGCGGGGAGACCGGTCGTTAGATTCGTACTGATCATGGTTCCCGTTTCTCCGGCGTGCGCTGTGAAGAGAAATCGAAACAATCGGAACGAGCGGCGTCCCTGTCCGCCTCAGTATCCCCTTGCGAGACACGGTATTCAAGAGCGGTTCGCATCCTGAACGACATGCTGTCGCACCAGCGGGCAAGGGAGTCACCCGTAGACTTCCTCGGCTTGGCCCTCTCGCTTATCCAAGAACGCCTCTTGACGCCCTCAACACTATTATAAGCCCGAATCGACCCCTCGGCGGACCCGGCGGATTAGCTGCACTTCTGAAGCAAATCATGTTTCTTAATGATCCAGAGGCCGTCAAAGTTTTCTTCCTGCGTTCCGCCTACGAGGCGCATCGGCCGTTGAATCGGCTCGCGGGTGGCGTTAACCTGAGGTTCTTGAGTCAGAAAGGGCGGGTGGGCATGCCGAGAATTCGAGAAGCGCGCTGGCTGGCACCGGGCGTCCGGTGGTTTGTGGTGGAAGCGCCCCGGGTGGCCGCCAAGCATAAGCCCGGCCACTTCGTGATCGTCCGGGCGACGAGCGACGGCGAGCGGGTGCCGCTTACGATTGCCGATTCCGACCGCGCAGCCGGCACGATCACGCTGGTGATTCAACAAGTCGGCGCGACCACTCGCACGCTCTGCGCCCTCGACGTCGGCCAGGAAATCCTCGATGTTTCCGGGCCTCTGGGCAAGGAAACTGAAATCGAGAAGTACGGCCACGTGGTGCTGGTCGGGGGAGGGGTGGGGACGGCGGTCATTCACCCGCAGGCCGGTGCGCTGAAAAAGATGGGCAACAGGGTGTCGGCGGTGATCGGCGGGCGAAGCAAGGACTACGTGATTATGGAGGAGGAACTGACCCGGCTTTGTGACGCGGTCTATCCGTGTACCGACGACGGCAGCTACGGCTATCACGGCTTCGTGACCGGCAAGCTCCAGGATCTGATCGATGACGTGGCTGACCCGGTCCATGCGGTGATCACGGCCGGGCCCGTGCCGATGATGAAGGCGGTGGCGGAGGTCACTCGCCCAAGGTCCATCCACACGGTCGCGTCGCTCAATCCCATCATGGTCGACGGGACGGGGATGTGCGGCGGATGCCGGGTCATGGTCGGCGGGAAGATGCGGTTTGCCTGTGTGGATGGGCCGGAATTCGATGCCCACCAGGTGGATTTCGACGAACTCCGCGATCGGCTGACCGCCTATCGCGAGCAGGAAAAAGCCGCCTTGGAGCGGCTGCGAGCAGGCGAGTCGTCCCACCCTTGCAGGATCGGACTCGGCGTCGCGGGTTGATTTCACGGGCTACAATGAATGGGAGCGTCGCGGCGGGCGGATAAAGCCCCGACCCGCGGGAAAGATCGATGAGCATGAAACCGGCCGACCGACTCAAGATCACACGCCAGCACATGCCCGAGCAGGGCGCGGGCGATCGATCGCGCAACTTCAAGGAAGTCAATCTCGGATTGGCAGCCGAAGTCGCCCGCATCGAGGCCGATCGCTGCCTCCGTTGCCGCGAAGCCAAGTGTATTGGCGGATGCCCGGTGGGTGTGGATATCCCTCATTTCATCGAGGCGCTGGCGGAGGGCGATCTGAACAAGGCCGCGGAGATCCTTTACCGGGAGAACGTCCTGCCCGCGATTACCGGCCGGGTCTGCCCGCAGGAGACGCAGTGCGAGGCGGTGTGCGTCCGCTCCAAGAAGGGCGATTCGGTGGCCGTCGGGTACCTCGAGCGCTTCGTGGCCGACTGGGCCCGTGAGAACCGAAAAGAGGTCATCGAGCCCCCGCCGCCCAGCGGCAGACGCGTCGCGATCGTCGGGGCGGGCCCCGCCGGCCTGACCTGCGCCGGGCAGCTCGCCAGGCAGGGACACGCGGTCACCGTTTTCGAGGCCCTGCACCGGCCCGGCGGCGTCCTGGTCTACGGCATTCCCGAGTTCCGTCTGCCCAAACGCATCGTCGATCTCGAGGTCGACAAGCTCCGGGCCCTGGGGGTCGAGGTTGTCTGCAACGTGGTGATCGGCCAGACCTATACGATCAAGGAACTGCTGAAGGAAGAGGGTTTCGACGCGGTCTTCATCGCCAACGGCGCGGGACTGCCGGTTTTTCAGGGCATTCCGGGCGAAAACCTCAAGGGCGTTTACTCCGCCAACGAGTACCTGACCCGCGTGAACCTGATGGGTGCGTTTCGGTCCGACTCCGAGACCCCGGTGATGCGTTCCAGGCGGGTGGTGGTCGTCGGCGGCGGCAATACCGCGATGGATGCCGTCCGCACCGCACGGCGCATGGGTGCCGACCCGGCGACCCTGGTGTACCGCCGCTCGCGAGCGGAAATGCCCGCCCGGGCCGAGGAAGTCAAACATGCCGAGCAGGAAGGTGTAACGTTCGAGCTGCTGGTCAACCCGGTGGAGGTCCTGGGTACCTCCGACGGCTGGGTTCGTGCGGTCAAGTGCGTTCGCATGGAACTCGGCGAGCCCGACGCCTCCGGCCGGCGCCGGCCCGTCGAGATCGAGGGCTCCGAGTTCGAGATCCCCTGCGAGGTGTTTATCGAGGCGATCGGCACGCGGTCCAACCCGCTGCTCACCCAGACCACCCCGGAACTCAAGACCAACAAGTGGGGCTACATCGAAATCGACGAGCGGGGCATGACCAGCGTTCCCGGCGTCTTCGCCGGCGGTGACATCGTCCGCGGTGCAGCCACGGTGATCCTCGCCATGGGCGACGGCAAGCGAGCGGCTGCGTCCATTCATGACTACCTGACGAATCACAAAGTCTGACCGGGCTCAACCGATCCCAAGCTGACCGATTGGGTCCAGAGGAGCAACTCTTTGAACCCCGAATCGGCTGGTTCGAGTTGCTACCGCTGTTCGCAGCAGGCGGAGGGTGCTGCGACCGTTTCCCTGCATGCGGATGCCGCCAGCCGTTTGCCGATCCGCACGCGCAGGCCGTTGAGGATGAGCAGCAGCAGGACGACCGCGAAAGGCCATGCGACGGGTGCGGATTCGCCGTGGACGTGTTCGTGGATCGAGCTTTCGAACACCGGCTTCAGGCCGACCAGGTAGTCGGTCAACAGGCCGAAAAGCACCGCAACCCCGGCGATACTCGTCAGGTAGAGTACCAGACTTCTTCGCCCGAGGTCGCGGGCGACGACGACCATGGTGGCGGCGTTGGTGGCGGGGCCCGCCAGCAGGAAGACCAGGGCCGCCCCGGGACTCAGACCCTTGGCGATGAGGACAGCCGCCACCGGCGTCGACGCGGTCGCGCAAACGTACATCGGCAGACCGACCACGAGCATCAGCAGCATGGTCCATGGACCCGATCCGATGTATCGCTCCAACAGGCCGGGCGGGAACAGGGCCGCGACCAGGCCGGCTAATACAAATCCCAACACGAGCCAGTGAGCCAGGTCTTCAAACATGCGGCCATAGCCATAGCGGACAGCCTCCAGGATCTTGGCGAAGGCCCTCGAAGGCCACGTCGTCCGTCCGGCGGCGGTGATGACGGATGGGGAACTCGTCGCGCAGCCGCTTGCGCCCTGCAT
>JAPKGY010000193.1 GCA_026647385.1 Phycisphaerae bacterium
GGAAGGTGTCCTTTCCCAAGGGCGTGGGCAGCCTGGAGGGGTTGCTCGATCTATCCGGAAGGACCTCCGTGGATCCGGCGGGAAAGCTTCCGAAGGAGACCCTGTGGTGCGGGGACTTGCGAGTGGGGATCCCCATCGCGCGGGCGGTTCTTCCCAAGGTGACCCTGGAGCTCCTTCACCAAGGGGAGCTGCGAGTCGCGCCCTTCAGTCTCGCGGATGGGGAACCGTTCCTGCCGTATGATTTCAACCTGCGCGCCAACTTGGCTGAAAAGACCCGGGGCGGACTGTTGTTGGCCAAGGGGCATCATGTCCCTCTGGAGAAAAAGCTGGCTGGGGAAGCGCGCGCGCTGGGGCTGGGAGTTCCAACGATCGAGAGTTTCCTCAAGGCCGCCTCGGGTCCGATGGGGACCGCCGCGCTGCGCGCCTCCGACTGGATCGAGGGAGGATCGTTTTCGGTCCTTCTCCAAGTCGACTCCACCGTGCTCGCGGCCAAGGGGAATCTCACGCTCCGCCTTCAGAAGATTCGCTTCGGGCGTGAGATCAAGGAGAGCGAGCTGGTGGGCGAAGCGGCTCGCCCGGTGCTTGACGCCATCGAGAAACGGGAGGCGACGGTCTGTCGATGGATCTGGACCGGCTTTGTGAGGCTTCGGGCTGCGGGGCGGAGCTTGAGAGCCGCCTGCTCGAGGCGGCGGTCAGCGACGCCGCTCGGGAGCTGGCCGGCCGCGACGGCCGATCTCCACTGGAGCATGCGCTCGACGACGGCGAGGACTTCGAACTCCTGGTGGTCGGGCAGGACAGCCTTGCCCGGACCGAGCGGTCCTTGATGCCGGTGGGGCGGATCACCGTCGCGATGCCGCAAGGGCCGCGAATCCAGCGTGTTTCGGGAGAAGGACGAAAGGTCCCGGTTGAACCCAGGGGTTTCGAGCACTTTCGATGACCCGGATCGAACTGACCAGCGACGGCTTGGACGCCACGCACCGCATCGGGCGGCGGTTGGGCGAAGTACTGTCCGCCGGCCACGTCATAGCCCTCATCGGTCCGCTCGGGTCGGGCAAGACCACTCTCGTCAAGGGGATCGCCGATGGCGCGGGTGTTTCCGATCTTCGCCAGGTCAACAGCCCGACGTTCGTGATCGTGAATGAATACGATGCAAGCACGGACGCCGATCTCCGCATCTATCACGTCGACACCTACCGCCTTCGCGGCAGCGAGGACCTCGAAGCGCTCGGCTTTGACGAGATGTGCGCGCAGGGGGCCGCGGTCGTCGAGTGGGCGGACCGCGTTCCGGAGCTTCTTCCGGACGATCGCCTGACGTTGGAAATCATCGTGCTGAACGATCGTTGCCGCCGGCTTGTGGTCTCCGCGGGCGGCCCGCGCTCGCAAGGCCTGATGGCCAGTGTGGCTCCATCCGCCGAGCGCAGGTGAGCTGCCCGTTGCGGGATCGCATCGCCCAGGGACCCATGCCACCCACCGGCCGAAACTGTCACCGGCCCCGGCTCGCCGGAGGTGCCGCGCGTTGCTCGCCAGGCCGATTCCACGTATACTGTCAGTCCCCGAGGGCGGACCTCCGGATCCGCCCCGCGGGCCCGGCCCCATCGTCTAGAGGCCTAGGACACCGGCTTTTCACGCCGGCAACGCGGGTTCGAATCCCGCTGGGGTCAATCGTACGGATCGTCGGGATACGTTCAACGCTCAGCGCTTCCGCCCATCGGGCAGCTTCACTTCCATGTCAGCGCCGGCCGTTCGGTGTCAGAAAAGACTCTGCCGGGTCATGCATCGCGTCGGGCTGATTCACTCGTCGCCGCCGGTGCGGAGTGGGTCGAAGAAGTTGATGATCAGGCTGTAGTGGTAATCCCTCGCGAACGGGGCGAACCCGACGTGTCCGCCCCCCGGGAGGACGATTCCCGCGACGTTCGGGTTGCGGATCTTCGCGAAGAGGTCGGCTACCGCTTGCGCTTCGGCCAGTGGGTCGTTAGCGGCGTGGACGATCAGCACCGGCACGCGTGCGGCCTGCAATTTATCGCCGTCCGGCTGATTTCGATACGGAAGCATCCTCACGAAACGATAGGCATCCCGCTCGACCTCGGGATTCGCGAGCCTCGAGCGATGCAGTTCGCAGGCAATCAGGTTCCTCAGGTTGCCGCTCGGATCGGGGTAGCCCTTACGAGTCATTCGTTCGCGAATCGTGGCTTGCAGGCCGGCGAGGGCCGGCTCGCGAATGCGCGAACGCGGGCTGTCGAGCTTGTCGAGCAGATCCTCGAAACGCAGCACCGGCGAGAACGCCATCACGCCCGCTTCAAAATGCCGATCGTCCGGAACCGGGTCGAGCTGAGCCGCCAATCGAGGATGGATACTGCTGTGCTCGCCGCGGCACCCGTCATACCAGGCGGCACAGAGTGCGTGGTTCGCGCCCCAACAGAAGCCGATCAGGCCGGTGCGGCGCACATGCGGTTGGTCGCACAGCCAGCGCGAGACGGCCAGCAAGTCCAGCGTTTCGAGCGAACTGAACGTATAGGCCGCCTGTGGGGTGCGCTGGTCGGTCAACCCGTGGCCACGAGGCTCCAGCGCAAGCACGTGAAAGCCCCAACGCCGCAACCCTACCGCCAGATCGCGGGTCCGCATGATCCGGTTGTCCCCGAGCAGCCCGGGCAGGATTACGATGGCGTCGGCCTTGCGGATCCCGGAGTTGTCGGCGCTCGCGCCGAAACGCCCGGCGAGAGGCAGTCCGTCGTGTCCCGGCACCCAGATATCGTCGAACCCTGGCCATGCTTCACTCGCAGCCTGGCCTTCGCGTCCGGCGCCCGAGGCCTGCGCTGTGTGCGCCAGCCCGCGCCAGTTCGAGCGCAGCGAGCCCAGTCGGGCGGGATCGATCCCAAACCGTTCGAAAACGTCGATCGGCCGGCCGCGATCGTCGGACAGGTCCGCGGTCAACAGGGCATGAGTGCTGTCGGCCGGCAGCAGTCCCTTCAACGCCTCATGCGTGGCTTCCAGCCATGCGCGAACGGATCGGCGGTCGGCCGCCCGGGCCGGCGCTCGCACGATCGACGCAGGGTCGAAAGGGAACGATTGTTCTGAAAAAACACCGAAGGCCATTGGGGTTGAGAATACCCTGAATGACCGCGGAAAGAAAACAGGCGTGCAGGCGCGCTCCGCTTACTCGCTCTTCGCCTGGCCGAGCAGTGCCCGGACGTTGGCCGCGCATCTGGCATTGTAGATTCGTTGCGACTCCTGCCGCAACGACCGGTCGCTGGCTACCATGACAAAACGCGCCACGCTGACCGTGCCGAGATCGAGAGTCAGTTCCGATTCCTGTGCCCGCCACTCGACAGGCTTGGTCCCCTCATGGGTTATCTCAAACACATCCCCAGCCTTGAGCCACGCCGGGAGTTGAACGGTCAGCCTGGCTCTTTCGATAGGGCGAATGGTTGTTCCCGCGCGATCGCAGGCAATGTTATCGTTGGCTACAACGATCGCCAGGGCGTCGTCGCCGGCCAACAGCGACCGCACCCAGAGAAAGCGGGGGCCGTTGATTCTCACCGTCGCCGGGCAACTGCGGATGAGCATGGGCTCGGCCGACCGGAGTTCCGCTCCGACCAGTCCGATTTCCTTCCACAGCGCCTCCATGTCTTTGCCGCTGCCGCCGCAGCCGTAGAATTCGCCGAAGGGCGTGTACCACCAGTAGGAGAGCGCCTTGGCCCCGGCTGCAATCGCGTAGTAGATCGCGATCCGCTTCTCCTCCGGCGTCGGGGCACGGAACGGGAATTCCTTGAAGTCCAGCCGGCACGTCTGCAGGATGAGATGCATGGGCTTGGGCGCGCCGGCCGACTGGTAAATCGTCCCCACCCCGTAGACGTAGGTCGGCTTCAGATACGCGCCCAGGTTGATCGGATCGTTCTTGTAAACGCTTTGCAGGGCTTCCTGGTAGTACGGGTCGGCGCATGGCAGGTCAGCGAGTTGGGCATAGGTGTACCAGTTCTCCGGCTTGAACGTGTTGTCGACGTTGAGCAGCACCGGCGTCCCGGGCTCCGCGCGGCGGAACATGTTCGCTCGTTCGACGAGCCACTGGCCCAGGCTGCCGATCCGTTTGTTCGGGTCCAGCATCGTGCTCATGAAGTCGCCGGCGTCCGGCTCGTCGGTCAGGAACATGAAAGGGGCATCGACCGCGTCCCCGGCCCAGTTGGTCATCGCCCGGATGCCGGTTTTTCTGGAGTACTCCCGCCCCTCCCGGGTTCTCAGGAATGCCCGAACCTCTCCGGGAAGGGAATAGAGGAGCGTGTTGATATGGTGGACGCGCATGTCCTCGAGGTAGAACTTGCGGTTCTCGTCCTCGGTCTGGCCCACTCGGGAGTAGCCCCACATCCCGTAGACCAGCCCGGGTTGCCAGGCCGTCATGCCGACCCGTGCGGTCAGGCCGTCGGCATAGGCCGCCTCAAACAGATGCCAAGACCCTCTCTTGAAGGGCGACTGGGGCCGGATCATCACCGGTACGGTGTCGACGGACGGGTCGGCAACGACCGTGCATGCACTGGTGACGTCGATATTGTCCACCAGAATCCGTGCGGGCGCGATGCCCTGGCCGCTTGGATGCCTCAGGTAGGCGTACACCGCGTCGAACTTGGGCGTGAAGTTGATGCTGAAGAACCGCGGCTGCCTGCGGCCGGCGGCCAGGAGGATCTTGCCGTCGGCTTCTGGGAGCGCGGGCACGGTGACCGCGAGTGTCTCGACTTTCGGGTCGCGGCGCAAGCGCACGGTGATCTGCCCGAAACCGCCGGGCGGGATGACCATCGGCTCGACTTTCCACCAGACCGGTTCACCCGCGGCGACCAGTTCGGCGAGTTGCTCTCCGGGAAGCTTGGAGAATTTCAGGCTCGACACGTACTTGTCGTCGGGCTGCCCGCTGGGCTTGTGTTCCGGCGCGATTCCCTGGGCCAGGCTCACGTTCTGCAGCAGGACATCCTTGACCTCGACGGGTTGCCCGCTGCCGTTATGGAACCAGGCATACAGGTAGCCGCCCAGCGGCATGCCGTCGTAGGCGTACCGCACGCGCTGTCCTTCCTCGTCGGTCCACGCCCAGCCTTCGCGCCACATCGGCATGAACTCGGGGTAAGGCACGTCCGCGCGATACTCGCCCGCGCCAACGCCGGCCGCCGAGACCGGCCCCGAGGTAGGCACGCCTGCCAACAGCAAGACGAGAACCAGACCGATGGACCAAAACCCGTGGCGCCTTGTCATGTTGGTCGCTCCTGGAATCTCCAATCTCAAATCCCGAATCTCGAACACCTTTTCCTCCGACATGGCCCATATGCCCCCCCGCAATCCCGTTCAGGTCGCCCACCATGTTAGAGGGTGTACCGCAAGCCCTGAGAGGGGGGGACAGCCCCCATTTCGCAGCAGGGCTGCACGGGCCAGACCCACCGGGCGCAATGAACCCCCTTCGTCCCGGCGAAATGGGGACAGCCCCCAGCCTTCTGGCACACGCTCTCGATGGGCACGGATCGTACCGGGAAGGAGCAAGAGACTGCCAGGGAATCCGGTGCCCATGGTCCTCCCCCGGGTTGCACTGGCGGACGTCGACGCGGGCCTGACTTTTCCGGGTCCGTCGACGGGAGCGCCCGCATCGTTGCGTTGGCCTCCGCGAACGGCTCAGGGATGCCAGAAGCGGGGGCTTGGCGGTGTGCGCGCTGCGGTCCTGACTCTCGTCCGCGAGGGTGGCGGTCTACCCCGCGTCGGCAGCTCAGGTCAGGTTGTCTCCGGTGTTGTGGCTGCTCACGCGAAGCACGTTGCACGAATGCGGCCTGGGCCGCGACCCCCTCGAACAGGCCGAGCCGACGCCGTACGATGAGGGCAACCAGAGTGCGCCTGACGACGGCTGCGGCGATCGGAGGCGATCCGACGCGGACGAAGTCCGGACCGAAGACCTAGAAAGCGGCGGCTGCCAGCAGCCACTGGACGAGCGGATGAACGAAACACAAGTCGCATACGGCCACCTCTCACCCTGGGCGATCATTTTCCACATGTGGAAGGCGATGTGTTCGTCGCGGTGGAGCGGGCGATCAGAGAAGGCTTTGGATCCGAGGTAGACCAGCAGGATCAGCGCACACATCACCCCGCCGACAGTCCCTGAGGGCTGTCGGCGGGGTGGAGGATTCAGTGTTCCGTTTGCCGCCGGGGGTTGCCGTTGCACAATGGCATATCGAGCCTTGCTGCGAGGAGTCGATGCGATTTGCGCGCCTGCCCTCGCGAAAGGTTCTCCTTTGGTCGCGGACCGCGAAAACGCGGCCTCCCTTGACAAACGAGAG
>JAPKGY010000194.1 GCA_026647385.1 Phycisphaerae bacterium
TTGCGTTTTTGCCCTGTTTTCGTTCGGGCATCTGGAAAGACTTCTTGATAGGCTGCCTCAAAGGCGGGCACCAAGTACTCGAACTCTTCCAGTGTCAGGCTTGTCAGTGAAATAAACTGGCGAGGGCTTTTTCTCAGCTTTTCATAGGTTAGCATTCGCCTATCTTATCGCTATTTCCGATAAAGTCTAATAATGAACATTGAGGTAAGCTCTGTCCGCGCGGCGCGGGGAGCAAAGGATGGCAAGCGGATAAACGGATGGACGGTGCGCGGGTGGAAGGCCGCTTCGGGGTGGGGGAGGGTGTCCGTGCGGCGGGGAAAGGACCTCACCACTTCGACAGGCTCAGTGCGACGCCTGATTGGGTTGAGCAATCGGCATGTCCGCTGGGACCTCACCCTGATTGGCTTGACTAATCGACATGTCCGCTTGGCCCTCTCCTAAAGGGAGAGGGTATGAGGTTGGTCTCTTTTCTGACTGATGGCATGTTCAGTTTCCAAAGCGGATAACGGATGGACGGCGCGAAGGTGGAAGGTCGGTTTCGACACTCCCTTCGGTCGCAACCCAAAGCTTCGGGGTGGGGAGGGTGTCCACTTCGACAGGCTCAGTGCAAGCGTGCGGCGGGATAACAAAGAACGAAGGCTTTCCCCCCTCCGATTGGGGCGTTTTTCTCGGTTCCAGGGGGCTCGCACGTCCGAGAATACGCCTTTTGGCCGGGTTCGGTCTTCGATGTCGGAAATTGCTTGAAAAGGCGGCCCTTTTTTGGAATGATTGACGACGGGTACTCTACCTTTCCCGCTGCGCTTTGGCCAGCCGGATATTGTCAGTCGCGGAGGATAAGTCGATGTCGCGTTCCACGTTTTCGCGGCGAGGAATCTGGGTTGTTTTCATGGTGTTCGGCCTGATCCCGTTCTGCATCGGGGCCGATGGTTTCTGCGTGCCGAGCACGCCCGCGCCGCCGGCGGATAACGGGGGCACCGACGAGCCGGGCCAGCCGGTCCCGCCGGTGAACGGCGCGCCCAGAATCGTGTTCTCCGTGCCGACCGCCAACAGCAGCTACACCTCCGGCGACAGCGTGGTCGTGACGCTGACGGCCAACGACCCGGAAAACGACTTTGACTGGGAACTCTTCCACGATCGCGACGGGGTGTTCAATGGGAACGAGGTCGCGATCCAGAGCGGGTCTCGGACGGGCTCCTCGCTGGTGCAGGCCATCTGGTCGACGCAGGGTCTGCCGGCGGGCGTCTACTACCTGTGGGCTTTGGTGACCGATTCCGGCGGCAACACCGATCGAGCGGCGGTCGGCCCGATCAATCTGGCCTCCTCCGCGGTGACCGGATCGATCAACGTGACCTCGCCGGCGTCGTCGACGGCCGTCCAGACGGGCGCGGCCGTGACCGTCGTTTTCGCCGCCTCCAATGCCCCCGCGGGCTCGAACATCAACGTTTTCTACGATATCGATGACAATTTCAGCAACGGAGTCTCCGGCACCATTGCGGCCGGCCTTTCCTCGACGGCCACCTCCGCCCAGTGGGTTACCACCGGGGTGGCGGACGGCGTTTACTTCGTCGGTGCGTCGCTCGGTACGGGTACGACCGGCCGGGTGGCGGATTACGCCCCGGGTCAGGTGACCATCAGCGGGGGTGTGCAGCCCCCGACCGACGATCTGACGGGCCTCGAACTTCTGGTCACCGCCCCGACCGGTGTTGTCCAGGTCGCCAAGGGCGGGACCCTCCAGATTGCACTCACCGCCAAGGACACCAAGGGCGGAGCGACCCTCGATCTGTACTACCTCCAGATGAACGCCGACGGCAGCACGCCGGCCTACACCGGCAACGAGCCGAAGATCGCCACCGGTCTGCCGGTGACGACCACGAGCTACTCGTGGACGGTCAACGCGGATCCCGGGGTGTATCGCGTCGGTGCGAGCCTCGGTCGCACCGCGACCACGCGCCTGTCGAGTCTGGCTCCGGGCAAGGTGCAGGTCGTCACTTCCGGCGGCGGGGGCGGTGGCGGCGGAGGTGTTACGCCGGCGCTGACGATCAGTGCTCCGGCTGACTCGACCAAGCCGGCAGCCATCAACAAGAACGGCACCTACCTCGTCCTGTTCAACGCGAACGTGGCGGGCACGGTCCGGCTGTTCTACGTGCCGGATGCCAACCGCGATTATGCGCCGGACGCGGGTACCGATTGGGTCCAGTTCACGGCGCCGATCGACAGGAGCGCGAAGAAGGCCAATTTCACGCCGTCGGCCATCTCGCCGCCGCTGACCCGCGGCATTTTCGCCATCAAGGGCGTCTTCGAACCGGCGGCGGGTGGTTCTCCGGTTACCACCGTCGCGACCGGCTGGGTCGCCATCGAGGAGTTGAAGGTCCTGTCCCCGCTCGTTCCGATGCAGGTCGATCGGGGCAACCCCAACAGCACCGTGCCGTTCGCGTTCTCCATCGACAATCCGGTTCCCGGCACCCACGAGTTCGCTCTTTTCACCAAGGGGAGCTTCAACGAACCGGGTCTCGGGCAGTTGATCAACGTGCAGCTTTCGACCACCACGACCCAGGCCAACCTGCCCGGCGGCCAGCTTCTGATGGGACTGAACCTGCTCGATTTCGGCCACAACGTCGATGGTGTTACGGGATATCCCGAGTTCCTGGACGTGCCGGGTCCGATCTACGTCTATGACAGTTCAACCGGTGACGGTCCCGTGACCGACGCGATCGCGGTTCTCAAGCCGAACGGGTTCGGAGTTCTCTCCCGCATCGAGGGTGAGACCTTCGACGTGGCCTGGTTCGTGACGCAGGTGCCGGCGAATCCGGGCGAGGGGAGCGTATCCCTCTTCGTCGAGCGAATGGACGCCGGCAAGCAGCCCACCGGCGAACGGTTCATGCTGCCGGGCAGCGCCGGCCTGAATCCGCTCCAGTGCGGAGCGGTCGCGACGACCGCCAACATCCCCTACACCTACGAGGAGTTGCTCATCGGCGCCAAGTACAGCCGCACGGGCCAGCCCGACGCCGTGGGCTATGCTTACCAGACTTTGTTCATCCGGTCGGCCGCGGAAGCGACGTTCGAGGTGACCGGTCCGAGCAACAACGTGGTGGCCGTCGTCGGCGCCACGGTCAACCTGACCTGGACGGCGAGCGACCCGACGAACCGGATGTACATCAACGTGTTCGTGGACCGGGACATGGAGTTGATCGACGGGGAATTCAACGGCAACGAGACCATCGTGGCGACCAACCTCCCGCTGAGCCCCGGCAGCTTCGCGATCAACACCGCGGGCATGGCTCCGGGCCTGCACTTCCTTGGTGCGTCGATCGGCCCGAACGCCAAGGACCGCAAGCGGGTCTACGCCGCCGGTCGGCTGTACCTGCTGCCGAGGTCCGGTCCGGTGGGGACCATCACGGTGCTCGACCCGGCGGGGGCCGGCGGCGCCTCCTATGCCACCGCGCCCCGAAGCGTCGATCCGACCCTTGCGGGCAACTGCAGCAGCCTCAAGGTCCGATGGTTCGTCAACGACAGCGGGACGTCCTCCCGGTACGTCCGGATCTTTGCCGAGCCCGATTTCAACGGGGACGATTCGCCGGACGGGAAAGCCACCCGCAAGTACTACAAGGGTGATCCGGTTCCCAGCGATCCGGCGGCACCCGCGGTGCTGGTGCCCGCGAACCAGTCGGTTCTTCATTTCCCGACGTGCGAACTCGTCCCGGGCAGGACCTACTTCTTCGGCGTGGAGTATCCGGACGGTTCGGCGTTCGATTACGCCTCCGCCAAGGTTCGCATCGTGGGCGATTCGCTCTGGATGGGCGATGTCGCCCAGAACGTCGGCGGCGCCCAGTATCTCGGCGGCGCCGTGTTCCAGGGAGTCAACTATCTGGATATGGCCGGCACGTCCATGACCCCGGTTTCGGACATCGACGGCGATGGGTACGATGATTTCATCATCGTGTCGCAATTCGGCAAGCCCGGCTGGGACGGCGGTGGATTCGGCGTGAAGAATCTCGGCGTGGGTGAGGCTTATGTGATTTACGGCGGCCCGCACCTGGGCGGTCGTCACTGGCCTTTGAACGCGACGGGCGTTGATATCATCGACCCGATCAACGGATTGCCCGGCGTCGTTTTGACGGGTATGCGAACCAGCACGCCCGCCGATCCTCAGGTCTACAACGCCCGCGCGGGTATTTACAACGTCACCGTTCTGCCCGATCAGGACGACGACGGGCGGCCTGAAATGATGTTCATTTTCCAGGAGCTCGACTCGATCAAGGCCAAGCTCCAGAAGCCGGGGCAGATGCTTCCGGGCGGATTCGTCCTCCTGTCCAGTCGCAATACCCTGCTGTCGGATCGGGATGAGGTCTACCCGAGCGGGACGGGAAGCCGTGTCTACGAATTGACGGACGTCGGCCAGCGGTTCAGCGGTGCGTTGACGAAGGCGATATCGGTGGACTTGCAGGGAACGATGAAAGTTGACGGCCAGGACGTGTGCTGCGATCCGGCCTCGGACAAGAGCTGCCAACTGGACGGCTGCAAGGAGTCATTGATCGATACGGACTTCACCTTCTCGGATCTGCTGTCCGATGCGGTCGATCCGAACGCGAATGACTTCCCGGAGCTTGAACCCACGGATTGCGACCCCTGCCCCGGACGGATCATCCCGGGTGCCTGCACGGGAATCGCTCCGGACGGGAGATACAACACCGGCTTCTATTCGGACGGTCCGCGGCCACCCTATGGCCTGCGGATGATCGGCTGGGCGGCCCATGACCGCTTCGCTCAGAGCCTGTCGGTCGTCGATGATATTCTGTTGATCGGGGCTCCCCAAAGCGATCGGTACGGGCCCAACAACGGCGTGGCCATGCAGATGCGGCTCCGGCACGTCTATCCACAAAACAAATTGCTGTATGGATATGAGGGCTTCGATCTCCCGACGGGGCCGCGACCGTACCAGTATGTGGCCTTTGATCCGGTTGCCGGGGGGCTCGCGGCGGGCGGCAATTGCGGCGGTGAAAAGCCCAGCGAAACCCTGCAGGTTTACACCCTTGATCCCCGACCTGGCCTCGGCGCCTCCGTTTCCGGCGTGCTTGATTTCAACGGAGACGGCATCGGCGACCTGGCTGTCGGTGCCCCCGGCGCATTCAACTCCAGCGGCGCCGTGTACATCATCTATCGGCGCACCTGGGCGTTGGACGCCGACCGCGACCTGGCGAGCATCGAGGCCGGCCAGTTGGATCAGGGACGCAAGATCGGCGTGATGATCCGCGGGCGGGCCGGCGAGGAGTTCGGCCAAGTCGTGGGAACCGGAACCGACATCAACGGCGACAAGGTGCCCGAGAGACTCGACTTCGATCACGATGGGCGAGCCGACCTTCTGCTGGGCAATCCGGGTTACAACGGTGCCCAGGGCGAGGTCGCGATTGTCTTCGCAAACCCGAACCTCGAGAGTCCACAGGGGGGATACACGGTCGACCAGCTGGTCGATATGGGAGCCGCCGCGGTCATTCGCGGCGAAGGCCAGAACGACTCGGCCGGCTTCAACATCAGCTACGCCGGCGATTTCGACGGCGATGGCCTGACCGACCTGCTGGTTTCGGCCCCCGACGCGGATGCGAAGGTCGACACCGACGGTAATGGCGTCGCGGACACCCTGTACGGGGCCGGTAAGGTGTATCTGATCTTCGGCTCCAACGTCATCAAGCGCACCGGCCCGGCGTCGGAGCGGGTGCTGGATCTCGGGATGGTCGGCAAACCGGACATGGGCGGCAAGAAGGGGGTCAAAGGCCTGGTCTTCTCCGGTCGTCATGCGGACGATCATCTGGGCGGCGGTTACGAGCCGAATTATGGTTCGGCGGGTGTGCGGCCGCGGAACGTGACCTGGGCCGGCGATCTCAACGGCGACGGCCTGGACGATCTCCTGATCGGGTCCCCCAAGGCTACGGTCGGGGCGAAGACCCTCGCCGGTGAGGCCTATCTGATCTTCGGCTGCGCGATCTCGAACTGACCCGCGGCTGAAAGTGAATTTCCGGCCGGCGGGTGCTGCCGCCGAGCCGCTCGAGGAGCGGTGCCCCCGTTGGGTGATGGCCACCCACCGGGGGCATCGGCATTCCGGCGGCGTTCAGCCTGAAACCGGACCGCCGCAGGGCGTGGGCCGCGGACGTACCGGGAGCCGCCTGTGGGCCTCGGGTCGCTCACGGAAAGCCCTGTCGCGGGGCGAGACGGCAGCCTTGAACCGCGGCCTCGGCGGCGCCCCGCAGGGCCGGCGCGCGCAGCGCGCCCGGCGGTCGTTCGCCGTCGGC
>JAPKGY010000195.1 GCA_026647385.1 Phycisphaerae bacterium
TCATGCCGCCGGAATGGCGGCCCGCCGGCCTGCCGCCGCTGCCGCCCCATCCCGACGTCACGCCCGAAACCTATGTCAAGTATGATACCAAATTGCCGTTGGACTGCAATGTCAATGACCGTAGGTCTGAACAGCGACATGTTCCGCATCCTGTCGCAAATGTCACGCCTGCAAGCGGAACAGCAGGTGACGATGGCGCGACTGGCCACGGGGAATCGGATCAATCGGGCCTCCGACGATCCGGCCGGTCTCATTGCGCTGAACTCGCTGAACGCCGAGAAGGCGGCCGTGGACGCCGCGATCGAGGGCAATCAGCGCAGTCAGTCGATGTTGAACGTGGCTGACAGCGCGCTGACCGAAGTGAGTTCGCTGATGTCGGAGATTGAAGAGCTGACCCTCCAGGCCCAGGGATCCACGGTGACCGCTGAAGAGAAAGCCGCCTACCAGGCTCAGATTGACAACGCGATCGACTCGATCGACCGGTTGATCAATCAGGCCGCGTTCAACGGCAAGAAGATCTTCAACGGCGCGAACCGGATCAACGCGTACACGGCGGACTCCAGCGACATCACGGACATCCGCGTGTACAGCCGGGACCCGAACGTGTCCGGCAGCCTGGCCCTGACGGTGAACGTCACGGCCGCAGCCGACCACGCGCACACCGACTCGAGCACCGGGTTCGACATGAACAACGGGCTTTCCGCGGCCACGGTCATCCAGGTGACCGGCAAGCTGGGGACGGCGACGATCACGATGTCGACGCTCGCCTCGGCCGGTATCAAGGCCGCGATCAACGCGCAGAAGCAGGTCACCGGCGTCAGCGCATCGGTGGGCGTCAGCGACAACCTCGTCTTCAGCTCGACGTCGAAGGGCTCGGACTCGTTCGTCACCGTGTCGGTTATCTCGGGCGACGCCACCATGCTGACCGACGGCAACTTCAGCAAGGTCAGCGGAACGGACGCCGAGGTGACGGTGAACGGCACCGACGCGAATGCGACCGGCACGAAGGTGTTCTATAACGGCACCGGCGTCAGCCTGAGCTTCAACATCGAGGACGACACGCCCGGCACGCACACGATCACGGTGGCCGGCGGCGGCGCGGAGTTCAAGCTCGGCACCGACTCGTCCACGTCCGCGGCGCTCGGTCTGGGATACGTCAACACGTTCGAGCTGGGTCGGTCCGACCTGGGCTACCTCAGTTCGCTCAAGAGCGGCGGCGCCAACGCCCTGACCGTGGATGACAACGACGCGGTCGAGATCGCTCGCGAAGCGTCCAACCAGGTCGCGTCGATCGCCGCCCGCATCGGCAGCTTCAACAAGTACGCGGTCGGCTCGTCGATCTCCGCGCTGCAGGCCCAGCAGGAAGGGCTGGTGCAGGCGATCGATCCGATCCAGAACACCGACTACGCGACTGAGACCGCCAACCTCCAACGGCAGCAGATCCTCATGAACGCGGCCGTCTCGGCCCTCGGTCTCGCGTCGTCTCAGCAGGCCAACGTGTTGGCTCTGCTCAGCTAAGGATCACGGGCGAGGCGGGCTCGGGCGCGTCCCGGGCCGCCTCCCGCCGGCGGGGGTCCGGGGGGGACCCCCTGCCGGGGGCGAAAGGGAATGGGGCCTGTCGCAAGACAGGCGAGACACGACACAGGGGATCCAGGGAAGGTGCTTTCTTGGAGGGGTTTCGAATCGCCTGCGACTGCGTCGGTCGCGGGGATCGGAGTGCCGGAGCCAGGGGGAAAGTCGTACCGCTCTGGCACGTGAAATCGTGGCGGGTCGGACGGCCGTCGGGGCGTCCGGCCCGTCCCTCGTTTTACGCGGGCTTTCCCGGTGTTGCTCGCGGCCCCGGCTTTCGACCCTTGAATTGGGCCGTGGGCCATCTACACTGTTGGCCATGCTGAAGTACATCCGCACCCTGCGTCCGGCAGACTGGATCAAGAACCTCTTCGTTTTCGCCGCCTTGGCGTTCGGGGGCAAGCTGACCGATCCCGAAGCCGGCAGGCTGGCCCTGCTCGCCTTCGTCGCCTTCTGTCTGACCGCCTCGGCGGGCTACATCCTCAACGACGCGATCGATCGGAATCGCGACCGACTCCACCCGACCAAGCGGAACCGCCCCATCGCCAGCGGAATCGTCACGCTTCCGGCGGCCGGCGTCCTGCTGGTCGCGCTCGTGCTGGCCGCCGCCGCCCTGTCCTACGCGTGCCTGCCTCCGTCTTTCTGGGCCGTTCTCGGGACTTACTTCGTATTGACCGTCAGCTACTCCCTGTACCTCAAGCGGCGGATGCTTCTCGACGTGCTTCTCATCGCCGTCCTGTTCGTTCTGCGGGCCATCGGCGGAGCCTGCGCGATCGACGTGCGCGTGTCGCACTGGCTGCTCATTTGCACGTTCATGCTCTGCGTGTTCCTGGGCTTCGGGAAGCGCCGCTGCGAAATCAGTATGATCGCCAACGAGGAGAACATCCGGAAACATCGGCCTCTATTGGTTCGATACACCCCGGACCTGCTGAACCACCTGCTGAGCACGTCGGCGGGGATCGCGATCGTGACCTTTCTGCTGTACACGCTGGACACCACCACCCTGTCTCCGTTCGGCGCGAGAAAACAGAATCTCGTCTTTACGCTGCCGCTGGTGGTCTACGGCATTTTTCGGTACGCGATGCTCAGTGAATTGGGGACCGTGGCCGGCCCAACGGACATGGTCCTGCGGGATCGGGCGTTCCTGGCGACCATCCTTGTCTGGGTGGCGGCCACCGCGGCGATCCTGTACCTCGATATCCCCCCGATCTGAGGGGGGGCGGCCGCGGTCGGGCGGCCCCGGAGGCCTGCCGCGACGCTTTGCCGGCCGGCGGTGTATAATTCCAACGGACGGGAGTTGTGGAGTACTCCGCGCCAGACCAGGTCGGAAATGCCGGGCATTGAAGATGCCGGGCGCGATGGTTAAGATAGACTGTAATACCACTCCGGTTGCTGCTGCCGACCCACGTGTGTTCCGCGCCCGTCGCGAACCGCGGAAAGCGGGCGACGTAAGAACCGGGGGCCTTTCCAGGTTTGGACGACAAATCGACGCCCTGCCGGATAAGCCGAGAACTGAGGATGGATCGTGGCGACGTTGCTCGTAATGCAGGGCCCGGACAAGGGCCGCACTTTTGAGACAGGCGATGAGCCGGTCGTGCTCGGGCGGGAGAGCGATCAGGTCCCGCTCAGCGATCGCACGGTCTCCCGTCACCATGCCGAAATGCATCCGGAGAACGGCGGCTGGGTGCTGCGTGATTTGCGCAGCGCGAACGGCACCTATGTCAACAGTATTCGGGTTCGCCAGCCGGTGCGACTCAAGCACGGCGATCAGATCAAGATCGGGGCGACTCTGCTCGTCTACACGGGCGACCAGTCGCTGCCGCAGACCGACCGCGTTTCGGTGCGCGATCTCATCGACCTGGACGTCAGCAGCCGGAACCTGGACTCGGCCATCCTGTCCACCGTATCCAGCGACGAGTCCGTGGTCATCGCCGGGCCCGAGGTGACCCAGGCCGCCCGCGCCTGGCGGGTCATGTCCGAACTGACCGCCGCGATCGGCGCGATGATCGATCCCAACCAGTTGCTCGAACGGGCGATGGACCTGGTTTTCGAGGAACTGCCGGTCGATCGGGGCTTCATCCTCCTCTACGACCGGGAGGGAGAGGAACTTATCCCGCAGGTCGTTCGGTACCGGCGTCGCAAAGGCCGGCTTGAACCGGTGGACAAGATCGCCACCTCACAAAAAATCATCCAGCACGTGCTCGAACGGCGCGAGGCGGTTCTGTGCACGAACGCGATGACGGACTTGCGTTTTGCCCAGGATGGCGCCCAGGACAGCATTCACAACTTCGGGCTGCACTCGGTCATCTGTGCGCCCATCATGGTGCGGGATCTGCTGCTCGGCGTGATCCACATCGACTGTTCGGCGGTCGCCCACACGTACACCCAGGAACAGCTCCGGTTGATGAGCGCGATCGGGCAGATGATCGGTTTGGCGATCCACAACGCCCGGCTCGTCCAGCAGCAGATGAAGGTCGCCCGGCTCGCCGCCACCGGTGAAACCGTCGCGTATCTCTCCCACAGCATCAAGAACGTGCTGCAGGCCATGCAGTCCGGCGCCGACCTCGTCGATATGGGCCTGAAGAACCAGAACCTCGACGTCCTGCAGAAAGGCTGGGCGATCGTTCAGCGCAACCTCGAGCAGATCATGCAGATGACCATGAACATGCTCAACTTCAGCAAGACGCGCGAGCCCAACCTGCGGACGAACTTCCTGAACCGGATCGTGGAGGACGCGGTGGCTGGCCTCCAGAAGAAAGCCTCCGAACGCGACGTCCAACTGACGTCCGATCTCGACTCGTCGATCCCGCCCATGCCGCTCGACGCCGAGGGCATCACCCAGGTGGCCTTGAACCTGATCATCAACGCCATCGAGTCCGTCGAGCCGGGCAAGGGAGTCGTTCGCGTCATGACCAAGTTCCATCCGGACGAGGGCATCGCCGACCTCATCGTCGCGGACAACGGCGCGGGCATCGAACAGAGCCGGATCGAGGAGCTGTTCGAGCCCTTCAAGTCCACCAAGGGACAGGGCGGCACGGGTCTGGGGCTGCCCGTCGTCCGCAAGATCGTTCGGGAGCACCACGGCCGAACCGTGGTCGAGAGCGAGCCGGGGGTCGGCACCGCTTTCAGGATTCGTCTGCCTGCCCAGGAAATGCGGCGCCAAAGCGACGACACGTACTCCACCGGCGAAACGTGACGCCGCCGGGCCGGCGGAGTTCCAGCCGCACCGCCCGCAAAGAACATGATTGCGACTACGACGGCGCCGAGTGCCCGGGTGAGGGGCCGGGTTCGCGAGGCGTCACCGCGTCCGCGATCGGGTCGTATTCCACGCGAACTCCCATTCGGTAGGACATGCCGGCCATCGTGGTCGCCAATGCGTGGTCGAACGCGGCATCGATATTCGCCCTGGGCTGCCGACGGCTGCGGATGGCCGTGAAGAAATCCGACAGGTGGTCCCCGTCGGGCGGAGCCTTGAGGATTACGCCTCCCTTGGCTCGATCCGCCAATCGACGCGAGGCGTCGACCACCAGCTCAGGAACAGGGGCTCCCGGGTTCTTGAGCACGATTTCGCCGCCCCCACCGTCCCCGAAGGCCACACCTGAAAACAGATCGAGGGAGCCGTACGTGCCGTGGATGAGCAACGGCTGGGCATTGGCGCTGTTGCCCATCCGCATGTGGTAGCTCACCAGGCATCCGCCGGGGTACTCGACAAGCGTTTGGGCTGTGTCCGGGGTATTTCGGCCATCTGGCCAGACGTAAATGCCCCCGGCGGCCGTGACCGCCCGCGGCCTTTCACCCAGCAGCATGTTCACCAGGTCGATTTTGTGGCTCATCCACTGGCAGAAAATCCCTGTGGAGTAGGGCCAGAACAGGCGGAATTCGCGATAATGGCGGGCGTTGAAGGGCCGATCGGGCAGATAACAGAGGAATTCCTTCCAGTCGATGTCAGACGGAGTGAGAGAGTCCTCCGACCCAGGAATTCGCCACCGCTGCTGGAAAATGGGCTGGGAAATCTCTATATAGCTGATCTTACCCAGTTTCCCGTTACGAATGAATTCGGCGGCTGCCCATACGACCCCTTTACTCCGTTCCTGGGTGCCCGCCTGGACAATCCGTCCCGACTTACGCACGGCATCCCGAGCGAGGCGGATCTGCTCGAAGTCACAGCCGAGTGGTTTTTCGACATAGACGTCCTTACCCGCCTCGACGGCCAGCCGGGTCAAATACGCGTGTTGGAAGTCCGGGGTGGCGATCACCACGGCGTCGACATCCTTCAAGTTGAACACCTCGGCGGGGGTGCGGCACTGGCGAGGGGGAAGAGGGGAGTTCTGGGCGACGCGGGCGGTGGCGAGTTCCCGTCTCTGGCTCCAGAGGTCGCAGACGGCAGTAATGGCCAAGTTGTCCGAGCGATAGAGCTTCTCAAGCCAGGCGATGAGCATCTCGGCTCGGCTGCCCGCACCAATCAGGCCCACCGCGATGCGGTCATTTGCACCGCGAGGTGAGCCGGATTGGGCTTTTGTTGACCGGACGGCCAAGCCGCTGGCAACAGAGCCCACCGTACACCCTATGAACTTGCGTCTCGAAAGCCGATTCGCTGTCATTATTGAGCCTCTGGGGTCAACCGCTACCGCAGGACATTGTACAGGCCGGGTTCCAGTTCGGGAAGTTCGTGGAGATGTGGTACACCTCCGTCCAGACCCGCTCGGCGT
>JAPKGY010000196.1 GCA_026647385.1 Phycisphaerae bacterium
GGGACTGTGCTTCATCTACCCGCGTTGGGAAATCGTTTCGACCTCGGTTATCTCATACCTGCCCCTGACCCTGTTCGTCGCGGCACTGGCGGTTTGCTGGCGTTTCCGGGCGGGATGGGGACGGCCATTCCTGGCCGGGCTCGGGCTCTTCGTACTCAACCTCCTGCCCGTATTGGGCTTCTTCGACATCTACTTTCTGCGATTCTCGCTCGTGGCCGACCACTGGCAGTATGTGGCCATGGTCAGCGTCATCCCGCTTGTGATCTGGCTGGCGGATCGCACCCGTGCGCGCCTTCGCGTCCGCCGGGAGGTGTCGATGACCGTCGGCCTCGCCCTGGCGGGATTACTCGCGGTCATGACTTGGCAACGACAGGCGATCTACAGATCCGAGGAGACTCTCTGGCGGGAGACGGTCCGCACGAATCCGTCGGCCTGGCTGGCGCAATACAACCTGGGCAACATCGTGGCCAGGCGCGGGCAACTCGATGAAGCCATCGGCCACTACATCGAAGCGATCCGCTTCAAAGCGGACTACGCCGACGCCCACAACAACCTGGGCAACGCTTTGGGAGCCAAGGGGCGGCCGGAGGAAGCCTTGACACACTGGCGATCCGCGCTGCGGTACGACCCGCGGCTGGACGCCGCCCATTTCAACATCGGGGCGACGCTGCTCGCCCAACACCGGCCGGCGGAGGCCATCGAGCATTTCGAGTCGGCCCTTAAGATCAACCCGGACAACGCGGACGCCCGTCGCGGCCTGGCCGCCGCCCGTGCCCAAGGGGCTCCGGGGGAACCGCTGCCCGAGGACAAAGAAGAGGCATCTGCATCTGACACTGCGGTTGGCAAATCAAACTGACCGATTGTATCCGTCGGAGTTCCGTAACTCTAAAGAGCCGCGGGCAAAACGGGGACAGGCATCGCCTCAAGACGATACGCCAGGGGGCAGGAATTGCCTGGAAACAGAGAGCGTGCCGTTGCCGGAGATCCTGCGCGGGCGGAGCCAGTCCCCGTTTTGCCCGCCGACGCGTGCTCCGCATGAGCGACCGGCCAGTTGCACCCTGATGAACAGCCGATGTCGAATGCCGCACGTCTGTGTTATTCGGTATCAAGGGCCCGGCTGGGACGCTCCCGCCTTCCAGTCCTCATAGCGCTGGCGCCAGGCGGGCATCTGTTCGGGCCGAATGCTCGCCCACAAACCCAGACGGGCCTTGCGGGCTCGGTTTTCCAGGTCCATAAAGCGCTGTTTCCACGAATGATCGAAGCGGGTATCGGCGTATCCGTAACCGCGGGCGATGATCTCCTCATTGAGCATGAGCGGCGGGTCGCCGAAGTACACGTAGGCCAGCAGGCGCCCGTATTTGTCGCGCGACTTCCGCGGATCGAGTACGATCCTCACGTCAACGTTCTCGACGCACGATTTCGTGAAGGCCGATGCTTCCGGGCCGAAATACATCTCGCCGTCGGCGCTCTTGGCGCTTTCCGGGGTGTCGACGCCCCACAGACGAATCCGCGTGTTCGGCCTGTTCCCGTCGGGCGCAGCCACGTCGATCGTATCCCCGTCGACGACGTACACGCAACGAAACGTGCGATTCTGACAGCGTTCGTAGTCCGAGCCGGCCGGCGTGCGGGCGCGCACCACCACGACCATCGCGACCACCAGCACGAACAGGAGGGTCGCCGCCGGCCTGCGGCGCCATGTTCGCGGCCACAGATCGGGACGGCGCGGTATTCGTCGCGGGAGTTTCAGGCGCATCGGCGGCACGGGATAAGGTTAAAGGTTATGCCGATACCACTCAATGGCCCGGCGAAGCCCCTCCTGAAACGACACGACGGGCTCGTAGCCAAGCACTTGCCGGGCCAGGTCGATCGCCGCGAGCGAGTGCTTGACGTCGCCGGGCCGCGCGGGGACGTGGTTCGGAGCCACGTCCTTGCCCAGCGCGTCGTTGATCATCCGGATGATTTCGTTGACCGTCACGCGCTCGCCGCACGCGATGTTGACGACCTGCCCCTCGGTCCGCGAAGCCCCGGCCGCCAGTATGTTCGCATGAACGACGTTGTCGACGTAGGTGAAATCGCGGGTCTGCTCGCCGTCGCCATAGATCGTGGGCGGCTCGTCCTTCAGGATCGCCGACACAAACGCCGGGATGGCGGCGGCATACTGGCTCTTGGGGTCCTGCCTCGGCCCGAAAACGTTGAAGTAGCGAAGCGAGATCGTCTCCAGGCCGTAACAGAGGTAGAACGCCCGCAGATAGTGCTCCCCGACGAGCTTGTTGACCGCATATGGGCTCAGCGGCGCGGGGCAGGCGGATTCGCGCTTCGGCAGCTCGGGCTGATCGCCGTAGGCGCTGCTGCTGGCTGCGTAAATCACTCGCCGGCACCTGGCGTCGCGGGCGGCCATCAGCAGATTGAACGTGCCGTCCACGTTCGCCTGATGCGAGGTCACCGGGTCAGCCACCGATTTGGGAACCGATGGGACCGCCCCCTCGTGGAAGACGAAATCGATCCCGGCACATGCCCGCGCGCAATCCTCCGGACGGCGCAGATCGCCCTCCAGGATCTCGATCTTCGCGGCGAAGGGAGCGAGATTCTGTCGCTTGCCCGAGGAGAAATCGTCCAGAACGCGGACGTACAGGCCGTCGGCCACCAGCCGCTCCACAATGTGCGACCCGATGAAGCCCGCGCCACCGGTTACGAGGTACTTGGCCATGTCTGAAGTTTCCACACCGGCAGGTTTTTTCTCGCTCCGCCCTGGTATCGCATCCGTAGTCAGGACAGCTCGGGGTCAGCCACGTATCGCGGCGGCTTGCCGGCCAAGACCGCCGCTATGTCATCGACCACATCGTTCATTGCCGCCAGTCCTTCTTTGCTGCGGGATGCGATATGGGGAGTCAGGACACAATTCGGAGCGGAAAGCAACGGATGGTCGGGCGGCGGCGGTTCCGGATCGAACACGTCGATGGCCGCGCCGATCAGCCGGCCTTCGCGCAAGGCCGCCGCCAGCGGCGCCGCATCGACCACCGGCCCCCGGGACGTATTGATCAGCACGGAGCCTTCCTTGAACGATGCCAGCGCCTTCGCGTTGATCATGCCGCGGGTCATGCGGGTCAACGGCACGTGCATGGTCACAACGTCGGCCTCGGCGTAAACCGCCTCATGACTCGGCATGGATGCCGCAGCAAACGGAAGATAGCCGATTTCGCGGATGTCGTGGTAGATCACCCGCATGCCAAAACCATCGCGCAACCGCCGCGAGACCGCCCGGCCGATGCGCCCCATCCCGATCACGCCCAGCGTCTGATGCTGCAGTTCCGGCATCAGTTTGCCTTCCCCGCGAAGCGAGGCAAACGCCCCCTGCCGAATCCGGTGATCAAAATCAACGATGCGTCGCTGGACCGCGATGATGAGCCCGACGGTCAGGTCCGCGACGGCATCGGTGCAGGCAGCCGGAGTGTGTACCACCGGGATGCCGGCCTTCGCAGCCGCCCTGACGTCGATGTTGTCCACGCCCACGCCCGCCCGGCCGATAACCTTCAGGCGGCCACCCTTCCGCGCGACCTCGATCACACGGGCGGTCAGCTGGGAATAGGTCCGCACCACCAGGGCGTCCGCGTCGGCCGCGGCAGCGCACAGCGCCGCCTCATCGCAAGCGTCCAGGACGATCACCTCGCCCGCGGCTTCGAGTCGCGACATGGCCGACGGGCTGAGCTTCTCGGCCACCACGATTTTCGGTTTCACGCCATCAGACATGGGCGGCATTATCCGGTCCGCAACGGGATCAGACAAGGTCGGTCGATCGCCGGCTGAAAGGTCGTCCCGCCAATTAACCTCGCTCCCATCGGAAACTCAGGACCAAGCCGGAGGACTGCCCGAACGTCGAACTCGACTCCGACCGCGATGTGGACCGGGTCCCCCTCGGCATCTTCCAGTACTGCTACTGCCTTTTTTCGGTGAGAGGGTTTCGTTGTGGTGTGCCCACTTCTCCGCAGGCTGACTCCGCTGTAGAGCAAGAAAGGGGGCCGAGCTCATCGCCCGGCCCCCTGGTCAACCACCCTCACTCGCTATCGCGGAGATCAGCAGCCGCCGTAGCTCTGGCCGATTCGACCGCGAACCGAGACATAGTCCGACGTGTTGATCTGGCCATCCACGTTCACGTCGGCCCGGAAATTGCTTGTACCGACCGCCGCGCCGATGCGGCCACGAACGTAGACATAGTCGGACGTATTGGTGACGCGGTCGTTGCTGGCATCGCCGTGGATGACGGCCAGGCAGGCAACGTCGCCGACCATGTTTCCTTCCGTGTCGTAGACACCCGACAGATCCAGGTAGAGCCGATCGGGGCTGACCACACCGGTGATGGTGAGCGTCAGGACGGATCCATTCGTGGCGGCATTGGTGACCGTCACGGCGCTGCTATCGGCGTAGATCATCACGTCGTCCGCGGTGACCGCGCCGCCACCGGAGTTGACCGGCGGCCGGTTGAACGTGAGCGCCAGGGTCGTGGGCCCGCCCGGCCGGCACTCGCTATTGGGAGTCGGGAAGAACGGGATGCCGAACTGACCGGCCGTGCCATGCGTGCGAACCGAAGCGGCGCTGACCAGCGCAATCGGAACCAGACCTTCCTGGGTTACGGTCACCTGCTTCGGGCTGCCCTGGGCACCGGCCGCCGTCACCGTGATCGTACCGACGCGCTGCGTCGGGCCGCCGTTGGGATCCACCGTGACCGTGATGGTCGCATCCGGCGGGCAGGAGCCGCTGGCACCGCCCGTGATGTGGAGCCAGCTATCACTGGTCGTCGCGTTGTAGTTCAGCGTGGTGCTCGGGCCCGCATTGGAAACGGTGAAGCTGGTCGAACCGCCGCCCGCGGCGATGTTCTGGTTGTTCGGCGTGACCGCCAGAACCGCGGACTGGCCGATCACGAAGGTGATCGTATCGCCCACGACCTGGTTGGCCGGCACCGCGAAGGCCTGGACCTCGGGGTTGCCCGCCGCCGGCGGGGTCACCAGGTCCACGTCGCCGCGGAGGACGTTATGGCCGGCGCCCGGAGTGAGCTTGAGCACGTAGGTGCCATTGGCCAACTGACTGGTATCGATCTGCCCTTCCACGAGCGGCAGCACGCCCAAACCGCCCGACGCGGTCGGGATGCCCACGCCCTTGGAGGTCAGGGTGGCGAAACCGCCGCCACGGCTCCACTGGCCGTAGCCCGCGCCCACGCCGAGAACCTGGCCATCACCGCTCGTGTTCCCGACGTCGACCGTCGGGTACATGCCGATCTCCATGTAAGGCCCGGTGTAGCCGCCGACACTGCTCAAGGCCTCGAGCACCGTACCGGGACCCCAGCCCAGGTTATACATGTTGAATATGTAGGTGAACGCCGCTCCGGCACAGAACGGCGCGCCACCGGGGATCGTGTACCCGCCCGCGCAGTCGGCGCAGGTGAGGGCACCGGCGCCGCTGTGTATCGAACTGTAATAGCTGACGTTCGAGACGAGCGGGCCGGCGGCGCTCCCGGAGCGCAGCTCGAGGTTGATGACGAAGTTGGCGACACCCTGCACCGGAAGTCCGTTGGACGGGTGTCCCGGCTGATCCTGGTTGCCGCTGACCGCCAGGTTGGCCGCCCAGTTCAGGACGCCGGGTGGATAGGTCTGATTATCCGTGGCCGAGCCGGACGTATACGCCTGGCGCGTACCCGCCTTAATGGCGGCGGCATGGTTATCCCCCCCCAGTTGCAGTTCGTACGTCACGACGCTGGCCGCAAAAACCGGGGCAGCGACCAACAGCAACGCGACTGTCGCTAACCTGACCATTCCCATCGTAAACCTCCCAGTTCTTTCCCACCTCGATCTGAAGAGAGGTGTTTTCCGGCTTTTGAGACCGGCATCTGAAAAACCGACTCTCTGAGGGGCGTGTCGACTCGCCTCTCGGAAACGCACACGACCCACGAGGTCATGCGCTTTTCGCACCATGATTTGTATATCTTACCCGCCGCAGGCTTCAGCGGCAGTCCCTTCTTCCGCTTGTGCGTAAGCCTGGCTTACACACTGACCCATGAGGCCTGTAGCCTCACTTAATTCTACCAACTCGGGCACTTAATGCAAGCAACTTCTGAACTTCGCGAAAACTCGCCACAGAGCCCAATAAACCGCCTTCCGGAGGAGGAAACCAAACCGGCCAAGACGCCTTCCGTGCCCGGAAAACCGCGTTTACCCCCACCGGAAAGCCCCCCGCCGGCCTCCGCCCTTTCTCCCATAACGCCTTGTAATAAAAGAAGATACTGATG